>NZ_PSQF01000100.1:0-8871 GCF_003324125.1 Subdoligranulum sp. APC924/74
CTCCGGCAGCTGCGGCACGGCATCTGCGTTGCCAAAATGCTCGATAAGACATCCAGTATTATCTGCGCTTTTGGCTTGGCATCTGCCGCACCTCGCTCGCCGTATCGGCACTTAGAATTATGCGGTGTTGCCTTAGCCTCCGCATCTTCCCCCTTTTAAATCGTTTATGCCCCCGCCCGTTTCGGGGCGGGGGCTTTGTTATGAAAGGAGAATGCCCCCATGAGTGAACAAAACTCTGCGGCGTCTGCCAGCGTCAACCGCGCCAAACCTTACCAGCTGATGCTGTTCCCGCTTAACAACGGCGCTACCAACGTGTACTATGTTCTGGTGCTTTCCTACATTGCCACTTTCGGCAGCAAGGTTCTGGCCCTGAGCATGATCTTCGCCTCCGTGATGGTCACCGGCATGCGCCTGTTTGACGCCATTACCGACCCAATCATCGGTGCCCTGATGGACCGCACCAACGGCAAGTTCGGCAAGTTCCGCCCGTTTATGGTCATCGGCAACCTCATCATGGCTGTCAGCATCCTGGTGCTGTACTGCCTGACCCCGCTGATCCCCGCCTCCATGGAATGGGCACGTTATGTTGCCTTTGTAGCCCTGTACGCCATCTGGGTCATCGGCTACACTTTCCAGACTTCCTGCACCCGTTCCGGCCAGACTGTTCTGACCAACGATCCCAAGCAGCGCCCCCTGTTCACCATCTTCAACACCGTCGGCTCCCTGCTGGGCATGGGCGCCATGCAGTTCTTTGCCCCCATCCTGGCCAAAAACTATGAGGGCGGTTACGCTTCCGCCGGTTTCTTCCGCACCCTGGCTCCTGTCGGCATCGTGATCTCCATCGCCCTGACCATCCTGGCTGTCATCGGCATCTGGGAAAAGGACCAGCCGAAGTACTTTGGCATCGGCGGCCAGAAAACCGAAAAGATCAAGTTTGCTGAGTATGTTGCCATCATCAAGGGCAACAACCCCATGCAGCGCCTGATGGTGGCTGGTGCAGGCTGCAAGCTGGCACTTTCCATTGCCACCAACACCACTGTTCTGTGCATGCTGTACGGCTGCATGATGGGCAACTATGATGGTCTGTACCTGCCCATGATGGTTCTGGGCTATGTGTTCAGCGTTCCCTTCTTCCTGCTCACCGTCCGCACCAGCCAGAAGAAAGGCCAGAAAGCCAGCCTGATGCGCTATGTCAGCGTTGCGCTGATCTGCTACATCGGCGTTCTGGTGCTGCTGCTCCTGTGGGGCAAGGGCGATGCCTTCACCCTGTCTCTGATGTCTGACGGCAAGGTTTCCATCAACGTTTACACCATCCTGTTCATCGCTTTGTTCGGCATTGGCTATGGCGCTTATTACGCTACTGCCGATATGCCCATTCCCATGGTTGCCGACTGCTCTGACTACGAGACCTACATCTCCGGCAAGTATATCCCCGGTATCATGGGCACTCTGTTCAGCCTGGTTGACAAGCTGGTTTCCAGCCTGTCCGCTACCGTGGTCGGCGTGGCCGTCAGCTTTATCGGCCTTGACAGCCTGCCCACCCAGTACGACCCGTACACCCCCGGCATGAACGTGGTTGTTATCGTTCTGTTCTGCGTCATCCCCATGATTGCATGGACTGCTACCCTGCTCGCCATGAAGAACTACAGCCTGACCGGCGAAAAGATGAAAGAAATCCAGGCCGTCAACGCCTGCCGCCGCGACGCTGTTGCGGGCGGCATGAGCCTGGAAGACGCCATGCAGAAATGGCAGACCATCGACCAGCTTCCGGCCCAGTACCGCGCAAACTAATTTTGCTGTTTTCTCCTCCTCTGATACCGGTTTGATTGCGCCGGTTATTTAACTGAAACACCGGGTGCCATATGGCGCCCGGTGTTTTGTTTTGCCGCAAATCAAACGTTTCTATTCTATCAAAACAGCAGGCGTGCTCCCTGCCTCAAGGGGGCGCCTGCTGCTGTGGCTGTATGTTGTAAGAGAGAGAAATGTAAGATAACTGTCTTGCTTTATGCGATAATACTTGGGTATTTTATTCTCTCGCAGCACCCGGCATTTTCTTCTGCGCTAATACGGTCGATTTTCTCCTTGATCATATTTCCAAAAGTCTTATCGTCTAGTTCTACACGTTTTTCTGCCGCCACAGATTTGTCAGCAAATGCATCAAAACATATGTTCTTTATATGAGATTGTATTAAAACAGAAAGCCTCCGGCTGCTCGCACAATGCAGCCGGAGGTTTTCTGTTAAATTCCCAATCCATCCAAAATTGATGGCAAAGTAAGGAGGCTTGTGTTAGAATAAAATCAGCTTATGCTTTTTCACTCTGCATGGCGGCAGTCAGCTTTCTGGCGGCGAACACCAGCACAACAGCGGAGGTGAACAGGCTCTGGATCCAGACGCCTGCAAACACAAGCAGGATTTAAGGCAAAAATCCCGCTGTGTTTATAGAAATAGACTACATTTTCGACTTTTCAGATACACCCTAGACTATTACCAACTGAGGATGGGAAATTATCATGGAAAAAAATCTTACAACCGGCAGCGTGTTCAAAGCCATTCTGACCTTTGCCCTGCCGTATCTGCTCTCTTACTTTTTGCAAACGCTGTACGGCATGGCTGACCTGTACATCACCGGCCGGTTCTGCGGGGTGGACAGCATCACCGCCGTTGCCAACGGCAGCCAGGTCATGCACATGCTGACCGTTATCATTGTTGGGCTTGCCATGGGTTCCACCGTCATCATCGGCCACGCCGTGGGGGCAGGCAATATGCGCGATGCCGAAGCCGCCATCGGCAACACCGTCACCCTGTTCATGGCGGTCTCCCTCGGTTTTACCGCCGTGCTGGTGGCCGCAGTGCACCCGCTGGTCGGCCTGATCGGTGTTCCGGCAGAGGCCGTTCCCGGCACGGTGCAGTATCTGACCATCTGCTTCATCGGCATCCCGTTCATCACGGCATACAACATCATCAGCTCCATCTTCCGCGGTTTGGGGGATTCCAAAAGCCCGATGTACTTTATCGCCGTTGCCTGCGCCGCCAATATTGCGCTGGATATTCTTTTCATCGGTCCCATGGCCCTTGGCCCGGTGGGTGCTGCGCTGGGCACTACCCTTTCGCAGACCTTGAGTGTTATTGTTGCCTTGTTCGGCATCCGGCGGCACAAAACCGGCCTGCGGCTGAGCCGCCAGAACTTCCGCCCGCGCAAAGGCGTGCTGGGCCGTATTCTTAAAATCGGCCTGCCGGTCGCTGTGCAGGACGGCTGCATTCAGGTCGCGTTCATCATTATCACCATCATTGCCAACCGCCGCGGTCTGATTGATTCTGCTGCCGTGGGCATTGTGGAAAAAATCATCAGCGCCATGTTCATTGTGCCGTCCTCCATGCTGGCGGCGGTATCGGCGTTGTCTTCCCAGAACCTTGGCGCAGGCAAGCCGGAGCGCGCCGCCCAGACCCTGAAATACGCCGCCATGATCGCCACCGGTTACGGCATTGCCGTAGTATTGGTCATTGAGCTTGTGGCCGAGCCGCTGCTGGGGTGCTTCACCACCGACGCCGCCGTGGTGCTGATGGGCTGCCAGTACATCCGCGGTTATATTGTGGATACCATTTTTGCCGGGATCCACTTCAGCTTTACCGGGTATTTTGCCGCCTGCGGCAAGTCTTACATCGGCTTTCTCCACAACATCATCGCTATTGTGCTGGTGCGCGTTCCGGGGTCCTACCTGGCTTCCCGGCTGTTTGCCGGAACCCTGCTGCCTATGGGGCTGGCCGCACCGGCGGGTTCGCTGTTATCCGTCATGATCTGCGTGGCGGCCTACCGCTGGATGAAGCGCCGCGGCACCCTGTATACTGCCGCCTGACTTTTCCCCAAAGGAGCATCCGCCCATGTACGTTTTTTCTCTTCTTCAGCATTCCCACTTAACGGTGTAGCTCAAAACAACGAAAATAACGCATATTCCGCAAACACAAAATTGCTTCTGCCTTTGCAGAAACAGGTTGGATTTTCGGTGTTTCCGGTACACCTTCGTTCTCTCACTTACCCGCGGCGCTGGCGCAAAAACTTGCCAATGCTGCGCTGCAATGCGGCAAAATCCACCGGCTTTGCAAAATTGGCCGTTCATCCCGCTCTCTGCAGAAAGCCGCTCATCTTCCACAAAAGCATCGGCGGAAAGTGCAAACATCAGCACGGTCTTGGCGTCCGGGCGGTTCATGGCTTCTTTTTTCGCGTAAATCTGCTACAATAGAACCAGCATCAAAAAAGGTATCATTTTTGCCCACTGCCGGAAAGGAGTTTGTTATGGCCCATACTTTTTCTTGTTCTGCCGATGCCCCGCTGGTGCGCACCACCGGCGGCTCGGTGCGCGGCTACCGTTTTGACGGGCTGGATATCTTTAAGGGCATCCCTTACGCCAAAGCCAGGCGCTTCCACGCACCGGAGCCAGCTGTGTGGGACGGCGTGCTGGACGCCACCAGTTACGGCTATGTCTGCCCTTTGCTGGAAATGCCCAAGCCCAACGGCGAAATGCTGGTGCCCCACCGCTATTGGCTGATGGACGAAGCCTGCCAGAACCTGAACATCTGGACCCCCGCGCTGGATGACGCCCACCGCCCCGTGCTGGTGTGGCTGCACGGCGGCGGATACTTTGCCGGTTCCTCCATTGAGCAGATCGCTTACGAGGGCGAAAACATGGCCCGCCTGGGGGACTGCGTGGTGGTTTCCATCAACCACCGGCTGAACATCCTGGGCTATCTCGACCTTTCGGATTTTGGGGCGGAATACGCCAATTCCGGCAACGCGGGCGGGGACGATATCATCGCCGCGCTGCGCTGGGTGCGGGATAATATTGCCGCGTTCGGCGGTGACCCCGGCAATGTGACAGTGTTCGGCCAGTCCGGCGGCGGCGCCAAGGTGACCACCCTGCTGCAGACCCCCGCCGCGGACGGGCTGTTCCACAAAGGTATTGTGATGAGCGGCGTTCTGGGCCGCCTGGCCGACTGCACCGGCAGCGGGCGGGACTGCGCCGAGGCTCTGATGGCGGAGCTTGGCGCGGCGGATATCGCCGCACTGGAAACGGTACCCTATGCCGCGCTTGCCGCCGCTTATAATAAAGTAGCCCCCGCCTTGAAAGCAGCCGGAAAAAACACCGGCTGCGCCCCACACCCCAACGCCTTTTATCTGGGTGACCCGCTGGAAAATGCGTTCCGCCCCGAAACCGCCCGCATTCCCCTTTTGGTGGGCACCGTGTTTGGCGAGTTTGCCGCCTTCAATGGCTTCGGCCTGAACAAAGCGCAGATAAGCACCGCCGAGGCCGAAGGCTTTGCCGAAAAAATGCTGGGCAAGCAGACGGCGGATGCCCTGCTGCCGCTGTTCCACGCCGCCTACCCCGAACGCAGCGCCGCCGACCTGCCGTTTTTGGATGTACTGTTCCGGGAGCCGACCATGCGCTATATCCGCCGCCGGGCGGAAACCGGCCCGGTGTGGAGCTATTTCTTCAATCAGGATTTCACCATTGAGGGCGGCCGCGCCCCATGGCATTGTTCCGATATCCCGTTTGTTTTCCATAATACTGAGCTGGTGCCTTCTGCCAACATTTCCGGCGTGACCCCGCAGCTGGAACAGCAGATTTTCGATGCCGTTCTGGCCTTTGCCCGCACCGGAAACCCGCAGCACAGCGGCATTCCCACCTGGCCCGCCAGCACCCCGCAACAGGAAAACACCATGCTGTTTGATTCCGCCACCCGCCTGGCCCCTAACCATGACAAAGCCCTGATTGCTGCCGCGCTGCCCGCCATCTCTGCCTTGATGGCACGCAACTTTGACCCCGACAGTATCCAGCACTAATATAGAATAAAATAATAAAGAATAATGGCCTGCCGCTGCAAGCAATGCGCTTGTGCGGCAGGCCGTTGTTCTTTGCATATTTTACTGTTTGTTCTTAGCGGTGCGCAGGGTCTTGTAGTTTTCAAAATAAAAGTGCTTGTCCAGCAGGTCCCCCACCAGGCCAATGCCCTTGCCCATGGTGAACGCCGCGGCAATGGTGCCAATGCCCAGCCCTTCCAGGCGGCCCAGGAAGAAGAAGGTCATGCCCGCCGTAATAGCCAGGCAGGTTACATCAAAGCCGATTTTAATGCGCGGGTACGGCACCTTGGTAATGTCCGCCAGCTCCCGCGGGAACAGGTCGGTGGGCACAATGGGCAGCCCGCACCGGTTGGAAAGCGCAATGCCAAAGCAGATCAGTAGGTAGCTGACCACAAAATACACCACCCGCCAGGGCAATGTGTGGGGCAGAACATCGATCCACAATTCGTGCACATCCAGCAGCTCACTGAACGCAAAGCCCACTACAAAGCTGAACAGGTACGGCCACACCCATTTGCGGCGCATAATCATCAGGCTGGCAATCAAAGTGCCCTGGAACAGGTAGGTCCAGGTTCCCAGCGTAAGTGCCGGGAACGCCAGCGAAAACGCATACGGCACGCTGGAAATGGCCGAAATTCCCGCGCCGGAGTACAGCATCAATACCACGCCAAAGCTGTTGACCAATACCGCAATGACCAGCGCCAGCTCCCCACGGAACAGTGTTTTTCCGCTTTGCTCCTTTTCCATCAAAAACAATCCCCTCTTTATTTTTTATAACGTCCGGTTTCCTATCATAGCACCATGGCGGAGAAAAGAAAAGGAGGATTTTTCCGGGCATGATTTTCCCTTTGCGTTTTTATTTTTCCGCGTTATAATAGTGCCACACACTTCATCAGGGGGAATTCCTACATGCTTGCCATCTACCTTGCGGCACTGGACAGCGCCGACAACGCCGAAGCCTTTGAAGCTGTTTATGAACGCTATAAACGGCTGGTGTACCACGTTGCCTGCCAGATCGTCCACGACCCGCACCTTGCTGAGGATGTAGCGCAGGAAGTATTTTTGTACATAGCCAAAAACTTTGCCCGCCTGCACCGGCAGGACCCGCACAAGTTTGCGGCTTACCTTGTCAGCTGTACACGCAGCCGGGCGTTTTTGCTGCTGGCCCAACGGCAGGATGCCCCCGGCGAGGAAGAACCGGACCTTGACCGCAATGCTGACCCGGCCCCGGTTCCCGAAGATGCGGTGATTGATGAGCAGCAGGCCCAGCACCTGATGCAGGCCGTGCAGCAGCTTGCACCCATTTACCGCGACCCACTGCGGCTGCTGGCGCAAGGGTACACCTACCGCGAAATTGCCGCCGCACTTGCCCTGCGGGAATCCACTGTTCGCCAGCGCATTGCCCGCGGGCGCAAACTGCTGTGGAAGGAGCTCCACGATGAAAGATAATTGCAGCTATCGTTTTGACGCCATCCTTGCTGTGGCTCTGGAGCAGGACGCCCGGCAGGAACTGGCCGCCCTGCCCACCCCCGCCGCGCTGAAAGAACTATACCCGGATACTTCCTCTCTGGACGCCCGCATAACCCGTGCTTTGCACACCCTGCACCATCCCCAAAAAGCGCTGCACCGTGCGTTGGCCGTTGTGCTGCTGGCTGCCTCCCTGTTGGCAGGCACCCTTGCCGTCAGCGCCGAAGCCCGCCACGCGGTGTACACTGCCCTCCTGCGCTTTTTGCCCATTGAAATGCAGGTCACTTATTCTGTGGATGGCACTCCATTGGATACATTGCCGGAAAATTATTGTGACCATTATGTGCCGGAGGGGTTTGTGCTGGATGAATCCAGTGAATTGCGTGACTCCTATCAGTTTTTCCGTTCTTATCACTCTGCCGATGATCGAATTTATTTTATTGATTGCGTCACTATAAACGATAGCTTTATTTCCACCTTTGATAATGAGCATACCGTATGGCAGGAAACCAACGTTAACGATTGCCCTGCCACTTTAGGCACAACAAATATACAGGGGCATGTCAGCTACGCGCTTATTTGGGAAAAAGACGGTATCTATCACTCCATTCTTGGGGAACTCTCTCTAACAGATCTATACCTTGTAGCAGAAAGCATTTCCTAAAGCATCGCATGCTGCACAATTATGGAAATTATTTTTTAGTCACTCTCACAAATTCAATTTTTTTCTCTTTTCCTGTCACACCTTTGCCAAAAACCTTGTTGTATTGGGTAAGAGCTCTTAAATAAATCTTATCGGAGGTGTTTTTGTGGCAGGAAAAAGAATATTCTCGCTCCTGTTATCTTTAGTCCTTGTTTTCGTCCTTGCCTATTCATGTCTTGCCCAGTCTATTCGCCCTTTATCCGCAACAATAATCACGAAATTCTGAAGCACCCCCACGACGCTGGTTATTATCTTGTTTGGTACCAGGGGACTTTGTATTATGAATAATTCAAAATTTTTTGGCCTTTTCTGTACAAGCGCAGCAATCCTTTTACTTGCAGGCTGTACAGCTTCTAAAAACGAACCGTCTGTATCGCAGTCCTCCACTCCCACTGTCGCTTCCACCTCGGAATCTTCCGCTTCTTCTGCATCTTCGGATTCTCAGAATTATTCTGTGTCTGAACAGCAAACCTGGTCCGAAAAATCCCCGGACGGCGACTATTACATTGAAGTGTATGAAAAAGACGGCCATGTGTACCGCGTGGATGATGACACCATGCTGTACTGATTTTTATCGATTATCCCCCACAACACAAAAGGCATGCACCGCCCCGGCTGAACCTCTGTTCAGCTTCCGGCAGTGCATGCCTTATTTGTAATTTTATCGGTTAAGGCAATACCGCATAATTCTAAGTGCCGATACGGCGAGCGAGGTGCGGCAGATGCTAAGCCAAAAGTGCAGATAATACTGGATGCTGCAAAGGTGAGCGCCGCCAGTGGCGGAAACAGCGAACCGAAGCAGGGGCAGCGGTCGCAGAGTGCGAGGGGCTTTTGCCCCCGAAGCA
>NZ_PSQF01000101.1:0-8688 GCF_003324125.1 Subdoligranulum sp. APC924/74
GCATCTGCGTTGCCAAAATGCTCGATAATGTCGGGTTGCGGTACCCGCATCGTGCTTCGGGGGCAAAAGCCCCTCGCACTCTGCGACCGCTGCCCCTGCTTCGGTTCGCTGCATCCGCCACTGGCGGCGCTCACCTTTGCAGCATCCAGTATTATCTGCGCTTTTGGCTTAGCAGCTGCCGCACCTCGCTCGCCGTATCGGCACTTAGAATTATGCGGTATTGCCCTAAAACAATATCCCCTGCGGATGCGGAAGTGATTCTGCGTCTGCAGGGGATATTTGTTTTGGGAACATTTTTGGAATTCTGTGCTGTGGAATGCTGTGTTCTGTACGGTTTCGGAACGGTCAAGACCGTTTCCTACAGAGCGTTATATAATGTGCAATGAACGGATTACATGTTCTGTAGGGCGGGATACCCTCATCCCGCCGCGGAGAAACCTTGTTGGTTTGTGTTGTGCTTGCAAACCATCTGTGAAGCTGCATAAAACCAATGGTTTACTTTTTCCGCGGCTTTTTCCTAACACTATACCCAAACGACCCCAATTTGCGGCCCAGTGCCAGATAATCCCCGTGGGAATATACGATCAAATTTGCCTTGTTCAGGCAGAGCTTGCCGCTTTCGTCCAACAGGCGATCGTCCACATCCACGGCAACGACTTCAGCCAAAAACAGGTCGTGGCTGCCTAAGGGGATTACCTGGGTCACTTTGCACTCCAGATTGACGGGGCTTTCTTCCACCAGCACGGTGCCAACTTTGGCGGCGGGGGAGGAAGTCAGGTGCATGGCGGAAAATTTATCCACATCGCGGCCGCTTTTTACGCCGCACCAGTCCACCGCGCGTACCAGGCTTTCTGTCGGCAGGTTGATGACAAACTCGCCGCTTTCTTTAATCAAATGGTGGCTGTACCGTTCCGGCCGCACACTGATGGAAACCATGCTGGGCTGGGTGCAGATGGTGCCGCACCAGCCAACCGTGATCAGGTTGGGCGCCCCAGCAGGGCCGCAGCTTACCAGCACCGGCGGCTCAGGGTTCAAAAGGGTGGAACCTTTCCATACTTGACGGCTCATAGTGTATCTCCTTGCTTTATCATTACATTTTTACAAGGGCAACACCGCACAATTCCCGCCTTGCGGCTTAAGCACCACTCCGGCAGCTGCGGCACTTAGAATTATGCGGTATTGCCTAAGATATATCCCATATCGGACGGTGCGCCCCCTACGGTCTTAACGGGGTAAAAGTGCGGCGGTTAGCACGCGAATAACAGGTATTACCGGCATTACGTTTCCGCCGCGCGGAAAAACAGCCCTTCAGAAGCCGCAATCGGTGCAAGCAGCTGCTGCATTTCGGCGCTGGGGTGGTAGATACTCAGGTTCAGGCAGTCCCAATCAAACACCAGCAGAGCCAGCTCATCCGGGAACAGGCAGGTCAGCGTGCCGGAATGGCAGTCCATAATTTCGGCAATGATGTGGTCGATCAGCTCCGGATTTGGCTGGTCGACCCAGCCGCTGTCCCACGGGATGCAGACGCGGTAATAGCACATCAGCTTGAAAATTACGCTGGAAAATTTGTCTTTTAACGCGGTGTAACGCGGGCTGTTCAGCAGATAGTATTCCACATCAAAATACTGCCCGCCGCTGTTTTGTGGCACCGTGCGGGGCAGGTAATCTACAATATAAACGTCTTTGGTTAATAATTCTTCCACCAGGGCGTCCATGGCGGCGGAATTTGGCAGTGGGGCGGGCATAAGAATCTCCATTCTAGCTTGTGGCGGTCAGACATTTTTCAGCCGGTCTTTGTCCAGCAGCTTAAAGCTGCTGCGCCATGTTTCAATCAGGCCGTCATGCTGCATGCGGCTCAGCTCCCGGCTCAGGGCGCTGCGGTCACAGTTCAGGTATTCGGCCAGCCCGGCGCGGGTCAGCGGGGTGGTAAAGGTATCGCTCCCGGCGCGGTGGGCTTCTTCCAGCAGCCACAGGCTGATGCGGGTGCGCAGGCTTTTGCAGATCAGCAGCTCCACCCGGCGGTCCAGCGCAAAATATTTATCGCTGATGGTCAACACAAGGTTTTGCATCAGCTGCAAATGGGCGCTGTGCAGCTTGGCGCAGGGGCGGATGATCTTCTGGTATGGCAGGTACAGGGCAAGGCAGCTGGTGGTGGCCATGACCGTAACAGGACTCTTTTGGCTGGAACCGGAAAGCACATCCCCGAACAAGCCGCCCGGCCTCATGTGGGTAATGGCAACGCTGGCCCCGTCCGGCGTGCTTTTTACAGCGGTAATGCTGCCTTCCAGCAAAATGCCGACCTCCCGCGTTTCGTACCCGGTCAGCAGCAAAATTTCGTCCCGCGCATAGCGCCGCACACGGGGGGCAAAGCAGTCCAGCAGGGTGTCCAGTTCGTCCGGACGCATGCCGCGCAGCAGCGGCGTGCGGGCCAATAGCGGGTAATACGGGTGCAGATCCATGCGGTGCAGCCTTTCTGTTTTTGGGATGGCAGGTGTGCCGCAACAGTTTGTTGCCACGGCAACCGACAAGATGATTTAATTATAGTATAGTAACACCGCAAAAGCAAGTGCGCCCGGCGATACCGGGCGCTTTTGTACTGCCGAAATGGCAGGCAAGAGGGAAGAGCACCGTGCCCGGCATGGTGCTGTATGGAATCAGGAGGATATACTATGTTCAAAAAGTTGATGTCTGCTGTTGCAGCGGCGGCCCTGTGTGTTTCGCTGGCCGCCTGCGGTGCAACGGCTACCAGTGAAGCTGCCGCTGAAGCAACCGCCACCCCGGCCCCAGCTGTTACCGAAGCCCCGGCCGAAGAGACTGCCAGCGCTGAAACTGCTGACGGTGCCCTGCGCGTTGCCGGCCTGAAAGGCCCCACCACCATGGGCCTTGTGAACCTGATGGCAGGCGAAGATGCCGCTGATTATGACTTTGAAATGTACGGCAAGGCCGATGAAATCGTGCCGCAGCTGGTAAAGGGCGAGCTGGACGCAGCCGCTGTGCCCGCTAACCTGGCCGCAACCCTGTACCAGAAAACCAACGGCGCCATTGAGGTTGCCTGCATCAACACCCTGGGCGTGCTGTACGTTGTGGAAAACGGCGAGACTGTGAACAGCGTGGAGGACCTGAAGGGCAAGACCATCGTGACAACCGGCAAGGGTACCACCCCGGAATATGTTCTGCGCTACATCCTGACTGAAAACGGTGTTGACCCGGATAATGATGTGACCCTTGATTTCTACAGCGAAGCAACCGAGGCTCTGGCTCAGCTGCAGGCCGGCACCAGCACGATCGCCATGCTGCCCCAGCCCTTTGTGACCAGCGCACTGGCTCAGGTCGAAGGCCTGCGCGTTGCCCTGGATATGAACGAAGAGTGGGAAAAAGTTGCCGGCTCCAAGCTGGTAACCGGCGTTCTGGTCGCCCGCAAGGATGCTGTGGAAGCTGACCCCGCCCGCTTTGCCGCCTTTATGGACGGCTACAAAGCCAGCGTGGAAGCTGCCAACACCGACCTGGAAAACACTGCTGCCCTGTGCGAGCAGTACGGCATTGTAGCCAAGGCTGCCCTGGCCCAGAAAGCCCTGCCCAACTGCAACATTGTGTTTGAGACCGGCGACGAGATGAAGACGGACCTGGAAACCTACTTCAATGTTCTGTACGCAGCTGACCCCACCAGCGTGGGCGGCCAGCTCCCGGCAGATGACTTCTACTATGCCGGCTAAGGCGCGCAACAACAAAACACCAATGTGGCAAACCCTGCTTGCCGTCGCTTTTTGGGTGGCGGTGTGGCAGGGTCTTGCCGTTTGCATTGGCCATAACGGCTTATTTTTGGCCACCCCCCTGCAAACGGTGCAGACCTTGTGGCGGCTGCTGCCCACGGCGGATTTCTGGCACAGGGTCGGGTTCAGCGCGCTGCGCATTTTAACGGGCTTTGTGCTGGCGGTCACAGTGGGGCTGCTGCTGGGGGCCTGCGGGGCCCGGTGGCGGTGGTTCGGCACCCTGGTGGGGCCGGTTATGCAGTTGATCCGCGCCATGCCAGTGGCGAGCTTTGTCATTCTGGCGCTGCTGTGGGTCAGCGGAAAAAACCTTTCGGTCATTGTCAGCTTTACCCATGTGCTGCCGGTTGTTTATGCGGGTACGGTGGGCGGCATTGCCGATACGGACTCGGCTCTGCTGGAAATGGCAAAGGTCTATCGCCTGCCGCTGGGCAAGCGGCTGCGGTATATCTGGCTGCCGGGGATGTTCCCGTCCTTCTGCGAAAGCTGCATTGCCGCCATGGGCATGTGCTGGAAAAGCGGCGTTTCGGCGGAAGTCATCGGTTTGCCGGACTACAGCGTGGGCGATGCGCTTTACCGCGCTAAGATTACCATTTCCACGCCGGAAGTGTTCGCCTGGACGCTGGTGATCGTGCTGCTGTCGGCCACGCTCAGCACGCTGGCGGCCTGGGCGCTACGCCGCGCCAAGCGTGCCCTTTGCGGGGAGGTGGAAGGATGATCAAGGTAAAACACCTGAACAAAGCCTTTGGCAGTATTCCGGTTTTGCGGGATCTGAACCTGACGGTAAACGGTCCGCTGGTGCTGATGGGACCCTCCGGCTGCGGAAAAACCACCCTGCTACGTATCCTGATGGGGCTGGAAACACCGGATTCCGGCACCGTGCAGGGCGTTGGAAATATTGGTGCGGTCTTTCAGGAAAGCCGCCTTTGCCCCCAGCTGACTGCGGTGGGCAATATCTGCCTGGTGGGCGGGGTGAACCCAACGCAGGCACAGGCGGAATTGCAGATCCTCGGCTTTACGCAGGCGGAACTGGCCCTGCCAGTGGCACGGCTTTCCGGCGGGCAGCAGCGGCGCACGGCGCTGCTGCGGGCGCTGCTGTGCCAGCCCGTGCAGACCCTGCTGCTGGACGAACCCTTTACCGGCATGGACCCGGAGCTGGTCAGCCACGCCGCTGCCGCGGTGGTGCGGCTGGCCGCCAGGCGGGATACCGTGCTGGTGACCCACGACGAACACGCCGCCGATCTGCTGGGGTGGCCGGTGGTTCGGCTGGAAACAGTTGGAAAATAAAAGGCTTATTGAGCAATAAGGGGGCCGCTTCCTCGGCGGGATGAGGGCATCCCGCCCTACCGCGCTTTTGATGTGTGTGGTAAAGCATACACATTCCTGCAAAATCCCCGTGATGTGGAGCTAACTCCAATTTGGTAGTGGGCATAAATTCGGCACCCGCCCGCTGCCTTGTACTATACTTCAAAGCAAAATATCCGGCACAGCCCCACAAAATAGCACTTTCCACAAATAAGAAATTTTTCCTAAAAAATTCTGCAATTTAAAAACACAACACAAACGGCATGTTCCTCCTGCATCACAGCTGGTGTACAAGGGAACATGCCGTTCGTTTAATGATGGATTATAAAAAGTTAGGGCAACACCGTAATAATAGGGCAAAAAAGACTTATTACAAAAGACTTTGTTTATTCCTCAATCCCCGCTTCCGGCTCTTCGTCTTCCAACAGGCGCAGGCCGGCGGTGGAGGTGACGGGCAGGGAAAGGATGACCGACCGTGCCTTGCTGGCGGTGCCCGCCTGATCCATGATGGCGCGCATGATGCGGTTCTTATCCTCGCGCTTGATCACGATCAGCACCATCTCCTTTTCGGCAGCGAGAGAAACGCCCAAAAACTGCTCGGCACGTTCCATCCCGGTACCCTTGGCGTGGATGACGGTTCCGCCGCCCGCGTTTTCGCTGCGTGCCGCATCCATAATCAGGCCGCTGTATCCCTGGTTGGCAATCACAATCAACAGCTCGTACTTGGTATCTTTCAAGGTGGTTTCCTCCCCAATCTGGAAATCCTGGTCTTCGGTCAAAAATTGCAGCGCGCGCTTGCCGCCAATGCTGCTGACAGGGATGGTAAACGCAATGCCGGTGCCGGGCACATCAATGTTCATCGTGTGCTCCAGCTGCCGCTTTACCGCTTTCCAGCGGGAATCGGTAACGGTGGTAAAAATTACGGCTTTTTCGGTGCGCTCCAGCCCAAGATAGTTCAGCGTTTCGCTCACGGCGGTTCCGGCTCCAACAGTGGTCAGGCTTACATGTATGTTCTGTTGCTGGTACAGCGCCACAAAATCCGGCGCTTTTTTGCGGTCAGTAATGGTAATCATCCAGGAAAGCTGGCTCATTCAAACATCCCTCCGTTACAGCTCAATAATAGCGTCTTCGGGCAGGCTGGCAAAGGCATCCACATAAGCCTGCTGCGTGCGGGAAGCATGGCGCTGCTTGAGCTGGTAAGTCATGCCAAGAATCTGGATAGTAATCAGCGGGGTCATGGCAACCATGGCCACCACGCCAAACGCATCCGTTACAATGTTGCCGCCCACAGCCAGGCAGGCACCCTGGGCCAGCGGCAGAAGAAACGTTGCCGTCATGGGGCCGGAAGCCACGCCGCCGGAGTCAAACGCGATGGCGGTAAAAATTTTGGGAACGAAGAAAGAAAGCCCGATGGCGATGCCGTAACCCGGTACCAGCATCCACAAGATGGAAATGCCGGTCAGTACCCGCAGCATGGCCAACCCAACGGAGAGGGCTACGCCGATGGAAAGGCTGGTCCCCATTGCCTTGGCGGAAATGGAACCATCGGTCACTTCCTCCACCTGCTTGTTCAGCACATACACGGCGGGCTCGGCCTTGACGATGAAATAGCCAATCAGCATACCAAGGGGGATCAGTACCCAGCGGTAGGGCAGGGCAGCCAGAACCTGGCCCAGATAGTTGCCGGCAGGCATAAAGCCCACATTAGCACCGGTCAAAAACAGAACCAGCCCGATATAAGTATAAAACAGGCCGACCAGAATTTTGCCCAGCGCTTTGCGGCTCATGTGCAGGACGGCAAACTGATAAACGCCAAAAAAGACCATGATGGGCAAAAGTGAAAGCGCGATCTCTTTAAAATAAGCGGGCAGCCCCACCATGAAGAGGTCCCACAGCTCCACCGAGTCCTGAATATCCGGCAGGAACGCGGCGGTGTAGCTGCTTTCGCCGGGGCTGTAGGCGATGCCCAAAATCAGTACGGCCAGGATGGGACCGATGGAACACAGGGCAACCAGGCCAAAGGAGTCATCCGCGGCGTGGCGGTCACTGCGGATTGCGGAAATGCCCACGCCGAGCGCCATGATGAACGGTACCGTCATGGGCCCGGTGGTCACGCCGCCAGAGTCAAACGCCACAGCAAGGAAATCTTTGGGAACAAAGGCGGCCAGCATAAATACAATGGCGTACAGTGTTACCAGCAGCGGCGGCAGCGCCATACTGAACAGCATACGCAGCAGTGCGATAACAAGGAAAGCCCCCACACCGGCGGCAACCGAAAGGATCAACACCAGATTGGGCACCGACGGCACCTGGTTGGCCAGTACCTGTAAATCCGGCTCCGATATGGTAATGATGAAACCGAGAATAAAGCCGATCACAATCATTTTGGGCAAGCTGCGGCTTTTGGTCATGGCGGAACCAACCCGTTCGCCCATGGGGGTCATGCTCATCTCGGCGCCAAGGGTAAAGAACATCATGCCAAAAATAATCATGACCGCCCCAAGCAGAAAACACAGCAGCACACTGGGGGATAGGGGTGCGATGAAAAAACTGAGAACCAGCACGATAGCAACAATAGGCAAAACAGCCTGCAGCGCTTCCACCAGTTTTTCTTTCAGCTTTTCCCGTAATTGTAAGCGGGAACGTAGCACACGGATAGCCTCCAATCTTAACTCGATCTTAATATGATAATAGTGTAACATATTATTGGGGCAATCAGGAAGAGATGTTGTCTGAATTTTTTGTGAATTTCACGCTGCAGGGCACACAGCAGTGGCCGGAGCCGCAATTTTTGAATAGGATGTTGAAGCAGAAAATGAAAAAACGACTTAACAAACGACGAAAATACTACATGAAAGCTTAAGAATATTCAGGAAAAAGGGGAAATGTGCGTCGATCGGGCCTATCCTTGCTTTTTATACTTGCGTAACGGGCAAAACCATGGTATGATATTTCTTGCGCAAATACTTCCCGCAGGGAGTCTTATGGTGTAAGAAACCGGAAAGGGAGCATGGCGCCCGGCAGCCGTTGCCCTTGACGGCTGCCGTTTTTTTGCCTGCGCGGCTATGCCGCGCAATCGCGCAAAGCGCGATGCAAAAAACAGCCGGAGCGCTGAGCGAGGCTGTTCCTCTGTCCTCACGCCGCCGAACAGGCGGCGAACGGTTGGAGCCCGCAACCCTGCCCCACCACGAGCAGGCTATGCCGCGCAATCGCGCAGCGATGCACAAAAAGCTCTCCTCCCCAAAACGCAGCCCGCCGCCCCATACGCCGCTGAAACATCCCGCTATGTCCCTCTTTTGTATACATATCCCACAAAATTCATGCACAATCTTTGTCATATTGTTATGTAGGGGGTAGACTTATTGCGGCAAATAGCATATACTTAATAAATATTGTTCGCCTACCTCATGTTGGCCGGGCTGCAACAAAAATACCGAGCCGTTTACAAATTAAAGGCAATACCGCATAATTCTAAGTGCCGATACGGCGAGCGAGGTGCGGCAGATGCTAAGCCAAAAGCGCAGATAATACTGGATGTCTTATCGAGCATTTTGGCAACGCAGATGCCGTGCCGCAGCCGCCGAAGCGGTGCTTAAGCCGTAAGGCGGGAATTGTG
>NZ_PSQF01000102.1:0-8636 GCF_003324125.1 Subdoligranulum sp. APC924/74
GCTTCGGTTCGCTGTTTCCGCCACTGGCGGCGCTCACCTTTGCAGCATCCAGTATTATCTGCGCTTTTGGCTTAGCAGCTGCCGCACCTCGCTCGCCGTATCGGCACTTAGAATTATGCGGTGTTGCCTTAAAAATTGTGGAAAATCCGGCTTAAAGTATCGTATCTTATCCCCCGCGGCCCCGGTTTTGCACCGGCGGGCTGCGGGGATTTTGTTTTGCGCAAAAAATCCCGGAAATAGCGGACAACCACTGGCATAAACCGCATAAATATGATATAGTATTAAAGTGTAGTGTTATGCCATACAGCCAGGTTCCGGCGGCAAACTGCCCCGGAACCGGCCGAAAACAAAAAGGGAGCATACCTGACAATATGAAACAACAAGCAAACAAGATCCGCGTGGCCCTGCTGTTTGGCAGCTGTTCAAGCGAGCATGAGGTCAGCTGTGTTTCGGCTGCGGCATGGGCGGATGCCCTTGCCACCATGCCGGACCGATATGAAGTGATTCTGGTGGGCATTACCAAACAGGGCCGCTGGCTGAAATACAGCGGCTCTACCGAGGGCATGCGCAGCGGCAGCTGGGAGCAGGATGCTTCCTGCGTGCCCTGCGTGCTCAGCCCGGACCGCAGCGACCATGGCCTGCTGGTGCACAGCGCCAACGGCTATGAACTGCTGCCGGTGGATGTGGTTGCCCCCATCCTGCACGGCAAAAACGGCGAGGACGGCACGATTCAGGGCCTGCTGGAGCTGGCTGCCATCCCCTATGTGGGCTGCGGCGTTCTGGCATCCGCTGCCTGCATGGACAAAGCCGTTGCCAATACCATCATGGACGCCTATCATGTGCCCCACTGCCACTGGTGCAGCGCCGTCCGAGCCGAAGCGGAAACCCAGCGCAGCGCCCTGTTGACCCGCGTGGAAAACCGCCTGCCCTACCCGATCTTTGTCAAACCGGCCAATGCGGGTTCCAGCGTGGGCATCACCAAGGCCCACAACCGTGAAGAGCTGAACACCGCCATTGACACCGCCCTGCGGGAAGATGACAAAGTGGTGTTTGAAGAGTTTATTGATGGGCAGGAAGTGGAATGTGCCGCCATTGGCAACCCGGATAACCCGCTGGAAGTGCGCACCACCCGCCCCGGCGAGATTTTGGCCGGCGCAGAGTTTTATACCTATGACGACAAGTATAAAAACGGTATATCCAAGACGGTGATTCCCGCCCACCTGCCGGACCAGAAGCTGGACGAAGTCAAAACGCTGGCCGCCCGCGCTTACCTGGCTTTGGGCTGCGCTGGTCTTGCCCGGTGCGATTTCTTTGTAGAGCACGGCACAGGACGCGTGCTTTGCAATGAGCTGAACACCCTGCCGGGCTTTACCCCCATCAGCATGTACCCCAAGCTGATGGAAAACGAGGGCTACAGCTTTGCCGCCCTGGTTGATAAGCTAATCGGCCTTGCACTGAGCAAAAAGCGAGGTGCTTACTGATGGATACTCGTCCCATCGGCGTATTTGACAGCGGCCTTGGCGGGCTGACCGCCGTGCGCCAGCTGCGCCGCCTGCTGCCGGGCGAAGATATTGTGTATTTTGGCGATACCGGCCGCGTGCCTTACGGTTCCCGCGGGCACGATGTGATCGTGCGGTACGCCCAGCAGGATATCCGGTTCCTGCTTTCCCAGAATGTCAAGTTCATTATGGCGGCCTGCGGCACAGTATCTTCCACCTATCCTTCGGCGGAAGCTGCCCAGCTGCCGGTACCCTACACCGGCGTGATCGGTGCGGCAGCCCGCGCAGCCGCTACCGCCACCAAAAACAAACGCATCGGCGTGATTGGCACAGCGGCCACCATCCGCAGCGATTCTTATGCCACCCAGCTGAAAGATCTGGTGCCGGGGGTTCAGATTTTTGCCCGCGCCTGCCCCCTGTTTGTACCGCTGGTTGAAAACGGTTATGTGAACGGCGACAAAGTGACCCAGCTGATGATTGAGGAATACCTGACCCCCGTGCGGGATTCCGGCATTGACACCCTGATCCTTGGCTGCACCCACTACCCGCTGCTGAAAAAAATGATCGGCGATTTTGTGGGCGACAGCGTAACGCTGATTGACCCTGGCAAGCTGACCGCCATTGCCACCGCCACCGCGCTGGATGACCTTGGGATTTCCAGCGGGCGCAGCACCGGCGGCACCACCCGCTTTTTTGTCAGCGATACCCCGGACGGCTTTGCTAAGCAGGAGCGGCTGTTCATGGGCAGCGAAGCGGGCGGCCCGGTGGAACAGATCGCCATTGAAACGTATTAAGGAATTAAACTATTATGGCAAAACCTGTTGAAGAAAATTACCTCATCACCATCAAAGGCACCATGGAGCAGAACGGCGAAAACGATACCGTGGAGCTGATGACCCGCGGCAACTTTGTGCAGCGCGGCAACAGCTACTACATCGTGTACGCTGAAACCGAAGCCACCGGTTACGCCGGATGTACCACCACGGTGCGCGTCAGCCAGGATGCCCGGCTGGTCAGCATGACCCGCTTTGGCAAAACATCCAGCCAGCTGATTATTGAAAAAGGCATCCGCCACCTGTGCCATTACGAAACCGGGTACGGTTCCATCAGCCTTGGCGTGGCCGCTGATGTGATTGAGCACAACCTGCTGCCGGATGGCGGCGAGCTGCAGTTCAGCTACACGCTGGATTCCGGCGCCGAAACCTTAATCAGCCGCAATTCCGTGCTTATCACAGTAGAGCCGCTGAAAAAGCAGGAAACTGAAGTTGAATAAATTTTTAGTTAGGAGGTAGAAAGTAGGAGTTAGGAGTTTTTGGTGTGCGCTGACGCGCACAAATTTTAACGATCAGCTGTGCGGCTGTTTTTCAAAATTGCGGCGCAGGCCGCACCTTAAACTCCTAACTCCTAACTCCTCCCTCCTAACTTCCAAACTGGAGGTACAACGTGAATTACAAATACTATAACCCCCGCAAGGCTGCGCTGGATACGGCGCGTGAGCTGCTGACCAGCGCGCTGAATGCTGCTGTGGTGGACGGTTCCCTTCCGGAAGCCCCGCTGCCGGAATTTATTGTTGAGATTCCCGCCGATGTCAAAAACGGCGATATTGCATCCAACGCCGCCATGGCCGGTGCCCGTGCGTTCCACAAGGCTCCGCGCCAGATTGCACAGGCCATTGTGGACCACCTGAACCTGGAGGGCAGCCTGTTCGACCGTGTAGAGATTGCAGGCCCCGGCTTCATCAACCTGTTCCTGGGTACCCACTGGTTTACCAGCGTACTGCAGGCTGCTGCCACTGAGCCGGAATACGGCCGCACGGACGGCGGTGCAGGCAAGCGCTACAACGTTGAATTTGTTTCCGCCAACCCCACCGGCCCCATGCACATGGGCAACGCCCGCGGCGGTGCTCTGGGCGACTGCCTGGCTGCCTGCCTGGACTGGGCCGGTTATGATGTGACCCGCGAGTTCTACATCAACGATGCAGGCAACCAGATCCAGAAGTTCGGCAAGAGCCTGGCCATCCGCTACCTGCAGCTGTACAAAGGCGAAGAGGCCGTTCCCCTGCCGGAAGAATGCTACCAGGGCGCTGACATTATTGCTCGCGCCAAAGAGTTTGCCGAAATTCACGGCGATTCCTATGTCGATAAGGACTTTGAAGAGCTGAAAGATGCCCTGATTGCCGATGCCCTGCCCAAGAACATTGCCGGGCTGCAGCGCGACCTGGGCAAGTACCGCATCACCTATGATGTCTGGTTCCACGAAAGCGACCTGCACAAGAGCGGCGCTGTGGATGATGTCATCAAAATCTTGATGGACAAGGGTGCCTGCTACAAGGCCGAGGACGGTGCCATCATGTACCGCAGCGCCCAGTATGCTTCCAAGTACGGCGTTGTAAACCGCAAGAAGGACGAAAACGCCGACGGCGAAGAGGAAGCCAAAGACGAAGTTCTGGTACGCGCCAACGGCATTCCCACCTATTTTGCCGCCGACATCGCCTACCATTACAACAAGCTGGCCGTGCGCGGTTTTGACCGTGCCATCGACATTTGGGGTGCCGACCATCACGGCCATGTAGCCCGCATGAAGGGTGCCATGGACGCCGTTGGCCTGGACGGCACCAAGTTGGATGTTGTGCTGATGCAGATGGTCAACCTGATGCGCGACGGCAAACCGGTGCGTATGAGCAAGCGTACCGGCAAGGCCATCACCCTGACCGACCTGCTGGACGAAGTGCCCATTGATTCCGCACGTTTCTTCTTCAACCAGCGCGAAAGCTCCTCCACTCTGGATTTCGACCTTGACCTGGCTGTGCGCAACGACAGCGAAAACCCGGTCTACTATGTCCAGTACGCCCACGCCCGCATCTGCTCCGTGCTGAAAAAGCTGGAAGCCGCCGGTGTGACCTTTGAGGGTGCCGATGCCCTGGATGCCAGCCTGCTGACTGACCCCAGCGAGCAGGCTCTGCTGCGTCTGCTTTCCGCTTTCCCGGCTGAGATTGCTGCCGCAGCAGAAAAGTATGACCCGGCCCGCATTACCCGTTATGTTATCGACATTGCCACGGCGTTCCACCGCTTCTACAATGCCTGCCGCATTCTGGAAGCTGACCCTGCCGTTCGCCAGTGCCGCATGGCCCTGTGCCTGGCCGTGCGCAGCGTGATCCGCAACGTGCTGACCATGTTCAAGGTCACGGTGCCGGAGAGCATGTGAATTAGTTAGGAGTTGAATTAGAAATTAGGAATGAGCAATTAGGAATTGGGGCTGTCTGATTACTAAATGCTTATTGTAATGATTTCTGGGACTGACTTCTTTTAGCTTCTTTTCTCTATTACTTTAACGATTCTTCAATACAAACTAAAAAGCGTGGGCCTGCCAACCGACAGGCCCACGCTTTTGCACACCCAACATATTTATTATACCACATTCGTCAAGGCAATATCTATCCATAACATGCACGAATAATTCATATTTTGTTTGGGATATCTGCGAATAGACAAATTCCTTAGGGTATTGTATAGTATAGTCACAGAAAGAAAACAGCCGGAGATAAGGAGCTAAAAGCTCCAAGCAAAAGCCACTTTCAATAGCATCGGAACAAGGCACGGCGGTTTTCCCGACAGCTTCAAGCAGATTTCGCAAAGGCTTCCAGTAAGAGGTCTAAATGGGAACACTTGAAGAACTCCGGGAAAGCAGGGACCGGGAGGCTACCGAAGGACTTGAAAGTAAGATGGCAAAGCCGGCAGGATTCGTAAGGAAGGAGGCTCAAGTCCAATGGCTAATTTCAAAGATCCCATTCATCACCGGCGGGCCTGGGCCTGCTGAAAGCAAACGAACCTCATTAACAGCCGCAGGTCATTACCTGTAAAAGATATAAAAGTTAAGATGCAAGGTTCGTAGCTTGCTTAAAATGCAGTGCTCAGGAAATCCCGTCAGAAAAAGTTCCCCGCGTTTACATAGATTAGATGAAGAACTGACGACAGGATTCTAAATAGAAAATTACAGGTTCAAAACCTGGTACGCAAAAGCGTAAATAGAAACCCAGAATCACCGGTGATTGTTATGAAAGATCTAACTCCGCCGAACAAATAATGCTTCACCTGATCTGGCTGGTGCAAGCGCACCGCCCCCCAAAAGGAGAAACTCCGATGTACTAGAGCAAAGAGGAATCAACCTCTGGCATCAAATTCAGGTACCCTGCACAAAATTATTGAAGTTCACTTCCCCGTTCCACAGATGCACCAAGAATCGTTTTCCTTGCAAAATGTTTCCAGGCAGCAAATAACGAACCAAAGGGAATCAGAAATTTCAAGCAAACGCAAAATCATCGAACAACAGCGAATGAAACCCGTTTCCGATTTGCAAAACAAAGAAAACCAGGTTTAAAAACATTCGATCAAAGTTAAAGGATGAGGTTGCCATGAAAATGTGCAAACGGTCCGAAAAATAATACAATCGGGTATGAGGCTATGACTCCAATCAAGTAAGTTCGCTCCAGCGCCATAAGGGTAGAAGGCGCTGGAGCTTTTTTGTTGTGTTGTGCCGGATGTTTCCGGTCTGCTTATCTCCTCTCGTTTACTTTTGTCTGCATCATTTTTGTTTTGCTACCGCGCTCTAAATCACTCTAAACACGGCTCTCCCTCCGCCCACAACATTGCACTGTGCGGCGGAGAGTTTTTATGTTTGCGGGCTTTTGTGGAGTATTACGGTACCGGTATTCCATCGTGATTTCGGTTTTCTGAATTTTACTGTTGACATTTCTGTAATATTGCGTTATGATAGCCACAAGGTCCAGAATTTTACAGAATACTGGAATGATGGGTTTTTCGCTATTTTTGACTTTTCAGATACACCCTAGGATTCCGGTATTTCCGCTGTAAGTTTTGTTTGGCGTTCCCTTGGCAGAGGGTACACCAAAATTCTCTTGTTCACCTTTTTTCTTCGTGAAGTGTGCAGCAGCGCTTCACCATTTTTTAGCTATTGTGATTACAGATTTCTGTTACATTAAAGGAGGCTTTATGGAACAACTTACGATTGATACCGGCCTGCGCGAATACGCGGTCAATGGCGGGCCGGAGCACGGCGGCGGAGTGCTGCGCTTTAACCCCAGCGACCCCAATGTTTACAGCCGTTTTTGCACCCTGCAAAATCAGCTGCAAGAGCTGGAACAGCAGGTACAGGCGCAAAGCCCCACTGGGACCGATGCCATACAGCTGCTGGCCCAGGCGGATCAGCGCGCCAAGGGGCTGCTGGCGGAAGTATTTGGCCCCGGCAATGATTTTGACGCCATGCTGGGCGGCACCAATCTGCTGGCGATTGCCGGCAACGGCGAGCGGGTCATCACCAATCTGTTTGCGGCATTGCAGCCCATTCTGGAAGCCGGTGCCCGCCAGTGCGCGGATGCCAAAGCCACGCTGGCCGTGCAGCAGGCCCAGGCAGCGCGCGCCGCGCGCGGGGTGCAGGTATGAGCAGCTGGCGGCTGCCCACCCGGCTGGAGGTTGGCGGAAAAGCATATCCGATTCATTCGGATTACCGCGATATTCTGGATATTCTGCATCGGTTGAACGATGCCAGCGAGCCGGAATTCATCCGCTGGCGGGTGGCCCTGGCCCTATTTTATGAGGGCGATCTGCCGCGCAGCGACTATCCGGAGGCCATGCAGAAGCTGGCAGATTTTTTGAACTGCGGGCAAACGCTGCCCCGCTCCCCTGCCCCGCCGCTGTTGGACTGGGAACAAGACGCCCCGCTGATTGCCGCCGACATCAACAAAGCCGCCGGGTGCGAAGTGCGCGCCCTGCCTTATCTGCACTGGTGGACCTTTATGGCCTGGTTCAACAGCATTGGGGACGGCCAGCTGGCTACCCTGCTGCGGGTGCGCAGCAAGCTGCGCCACGGCCAAAAATTGCAGCCGTGGGAACAGGACTACTACCGCAAAAACAAAGCCATGGTTGACCTGCGCCCCCGCCTGAATCCGGCAGAGATAGCGGAACGCCAGCGGCTGCAGCGCCTGTTGGCCAATTAAGTCTTCATAAGGAGGTAGATGCTTTTGCCAAAATCCTATGCAGGCAGCCTTCAGGTTGCCCTGTCTACACAAACAACTACCCACACCGCGCAGCAGCCACTGAACGGCCTGCGCACTGCCCTGAAAAAAATAAGCCGCAGTGTAAACGCTGCGTTCTCCGCCGTGCCGGTGGCAAAGTTTGAGCAGCAGACCGCCGCAGCAGCAGTCAGCGCCAACAAAGCCGCCAAAGCCCAGGCCAAACTTGCCAGTGGCACCACCAAAGCAGCCAAGGCCGCCAAACGCAGCGTTGCGGAATTTGATGAACTGGACCGGCTGCAGGCTTCTCTTGCCGAAAGTGCCGGAGCTGCGGCGGCTTCCACCACCCGCAAAAGCAGCAGCGCTGCAACAATCAAAGCCACAGATGCCGAACCGCCACAGTTAAGTCCGCCGGCTCTATTAAACCAGCAGCTGCAAAATTTCTGGGCTACATTACAGGCTGTGCTTGCCCCCGCCGCCGCGCTGTGGGATGCAGCCTGGCAGCAGATGAAAACCGCTGCCCTGACCGTTTGGCAGGATCTTTTGGGCGGCGTTCAGCTGACCTGGGCCGAGTACGGCCAGCCCATTGCCCAGAGTGCCGCCCTGGCGCTGGAAAACCTGCAAGGCATTTTTACCACCCTGTGGCAGAACGTTTTGCAGCCGATCCTTACTAACCTGATGCAAATTTTATCCACCCTCTGGTCCTCCCATCTCAAGCCCCTGTGGGATGACATTCTTTTGCTGGTGGCAAGCGTTGCCAACTGCCTGCTGGGCCTGTGGAACAACCTGCTGGCCCCGGTGGCCAAGTGGATCATCGCCACGTTCGGCCCCGCGTTTGCTGAGGTATTCAACGCCATTGCGGACGTTGTTGGCGTGGCCGTTGGGGCTATTGCGGATGCCATCGATCTGGCCGTTGTTGTGCTGCGCGGGCTGGCGGACTTTTTAAGCGCCGTGTTCCGCGGCAACTGGGATGCTGCCTGGCAGGCCATCGGCAACACGGTCAACACCGTCTGGGATAAGATGACGAACGCTATCAAAACCGCCGTCAATGGCATCATCGGCTTCATCAATCGGATGATCTCCGCCGTTGTCACCGGCATCAATGCGGT
>NZ_PSQF01000103.1:0-8033 GCF_003324125.1 Subdoligranulum sp. APC924/74
TATTATCTGCGCTTTTGGCTTAGCATCTGCCGCACCTCGCTCGCCGTATCGGCACTTAGAATTATGCGGTATTGCCCCAAGTAACAGGAACGCAGCTTTTAAGGTTCAGTGCAGGTTGGGGGCTTTATCCAGCGCCGCGTGAGCGTTGGCAACCGTCTGTTCGATCAGGCCTTCGGGCAGCGGCTGCGGATTCTGGCTGTGCTGGACATACATCAAAAATTCAATGTTGCCCTCCGGCCCCTTAATGGGCGAAAAATCCAGTCCCGCCGGGGTAAAGTGGTTCGCCATGGCGTAACCCTGCGCCATATGTAGCACCTCGGCATGGGTAGCGGGTTCCCGCACAACGCCTTTTTTACCTACTTTTTCGCGTCCGGCTTCAAACTGGGGCTTCACCAGACAGACGCCGACAGCATCCGGCGTACAGATAGTATCCGCCACCGGGAAAATATGTTTGAGCGAGATAAAGGAAACATCCACGCTGAAAAACGCGATTTTGTCCCCCAGCATATCCGGGGTAACATTGCGGATGTTTGTGCGCTCCATATTGACCACGCGCTCATCGGTGCGCAGGCTCCACGCCAGCTGGCCATAGCCCACATCCACGGCGTACACTTTGACTGCGCCATTTTTGAGCATACAGTCGGTAAAGCCGCCTGTCGATGCGCCAATATCCATGCAGACCTTGCCATCCGGCCGCATGGGGAACACCTGCATGGCTTTTTCCAGCTTGAGGCCGCCGCGGCTGACGTAACCGATATCATGGCCGCGCACTTCCACTTTGGCGTCCTCAGCAATCATTTCACCGGCTTTGTCCACTTTCTGCTCATTGACAAAGACAATACCGGACATGATCAGTGCTTTGGCGCGCTCCCGGCTTTGGGCATAGCCGTTTTGGCAAAGGTATTGATCCAGACGAATTTTCATTGATGAACAACCTTTCGGTTCACTTATTTCAGTTACGGGTCAACACGTCCTGGGCCAGAGTATGAGCATCCAAGCCCTGGTCCCGGCGCAGCTGCGGCACTGTGGCGTGCAGCAGATGGGTGTTATCTACCCCGCGCAGGATAAAGCGGCCCTGCCAACCTGCTGCCTGCAGGGCAGTGCAAAGCTGCTGGCCAATACCACCCGTTGCCACAGATTCCTCTGCAAACAGGATGGTTTTATAGTTGGAAAGCTGGCGGCAGAGACCATCCGGCAAGGGATAAACCTGCACCAGCTTACAGCAGTCCGCTGCCATTCCCTGGTGGCGCAGCAGTTCCGCCGCGGCAAGAATCTCCTCGGTTTCAGCGCCATAACTGACAAGAACGGTATCGGCCTTGTCCGCACCGCACAGCATATCATAGGGTTTGCCGGTGCATCCAAGGGCCGCCAAAGCCGGCTTTTCTTCTCCGCGGGCATAACGGATGGCGCGGGGGCCGCGCATAGTTTTGACCAGTGCTTCCAGCCAGTATTCCAGTTCCGCATAGTTGCACGGAGAATACACCGGGATGCCGATTTGGCTGAAATAGCCGGTATCATAAATGCCCTGGTGGGTCTCGCCATCGCCCGGCACAAGGCCAGCACGATCCACGGCAAACAGCACATCCAGATGCATCAGGTTCACATCATGAATCATCTGGTCATAAGCGCGCTGGAAGAAGGTGGAGTAGATAGCCACAACCGGCAGCATGCCTTGGCTGGCAAGGCCCGCCGCAAAGGTTACGGCGTGCTCTTCCGCCATGCCAACGTCAAAAAAGCGTTCCGGAATGGCGCGGTAGAAGAAGTTCAGGCCAGTGCCGTATTTCATAGCTGCCGTAATGGCGCACAGGTTAGGCACTTCCCTGCCCAGGGCCGCCAGCTTGTTGCCGAAGCGGTTAGAGAAAGAATCCTTGGGCGACATTTCCGGATTTGTCAGGTGATCCAGATCAAACGCGGAAACGCTGTGGAACTCGCCGGGGTTTTCTTCCGCCGGTTTCAGACCCTTACCCTTTTGGGTGACAATATGCAAAAACACCGGGGAATACTGTTCCTGCAGGTTGGTAAAGATTCGGGTCAGCTCGGTAACATCGTGGCCATCCACCGGGCCAACGTACTGGAACCCCATTTCCTCGAACATTGTGGAGTGGTAGATGCCGCGGCGGATGATCTTTTTCCCTTCCTGCAGCACCTCTACCAGAGCAGTGCCCACTGCGGGGATACACCCCAGCGCGGTTTCCATATGAGCCTTAACCCGGAAATACTTTGGGTCTGTGCGTAGTTTGGTTAGATAATTTGCCATCTGACCGACATTTTTGGAGATGGACATTTTGTTATCGTTCAGCACCACAATCAGGTTGTTCAGGTTGCTGACGTTGTTCATGCCCTCATAGACCATGCCGCCGGTGAACGCGCCATCCCCGATGATGGCAACGACCTTGCCGGGTTCTTTTTTCAGCTTTTTGGCGCGTGCCACACCGATGGCGGTGGAAAGCGCCGTGCTGCCGTGCCCCGCAATAAAGGTATCGCAGTCGCTTTCCTGCGGGGAGGGAAAGCCCGAAAGGCCGTCCACCTGGCGCAGATGGGCGAAGCCCTCCCGGCGGCCGGTCAGCAGCTTGTGGGTATAGCACTGGTGACCGACATCGAACAAAATTTTATCCTGCGGCAGAGTCAGCGCACGGTGCAAAGCCACCGTAAGTTCCACCACGCCCAAGTTGGACGAAAGGTGCCCGCCGGTAGAGGAAACACTTTCAATCAAAAAATTGCGGATATCCTCACACAGAAGCGGAAGTTCCTGCTGCGGCAGTTTTTTTACATCCCCGTTTTTCTGGATTTTATCCAGATAAGGATATTTCATAATCACATACCTCGTTTGCTCTGTTTTTACACCATTGGCATCAAAAGGCCAACAGCAATGCCAAAAATGGCACCTGTAAGAACCTGGATAGGGGTATGACCCACCATTTCTTTCAGTTTTTTATCTCCCAAAAAGGGCATGGCATCTGATTCACGATCCATCCATTCGCTCAGCATGCGGTTCAGAATCTTGGCCTGCTCGCCCGTTTCCCGGCGCACACCCATTGCGTCATACATTACAATAATGGCCAAAACCAGCGCCAGGGCAAACTCCGTGGAGCCTGTGCCGCAGTAGCGCCCGGTGGCAACCAACAGCGCACATACCGTTGCGGAGTGTGCACTGGGCATGCCCCCTGCGCCCCACAGGCGTTCCGGGATAAATTTGCCAAGGATAATCAGGTTCAGAATCACTTTGGTGAACTGTGCCAGCAGCGAGCTGATGACCGCCGTTACCAGCACATAATTCCAGCTCAGCGCTTCGCGCAAAAGCGTCATCATGGTAGTTTTCTCCTCACACCGGGCCAAACAGGCGGGTTCCCGGCAAAGCTGCCGGGCAGTGGGCCGCACCGCCTGCCCTGCTGTAATATGTTACTTGCTGCGGGTCAGCAGCTCCACTGCCATCTCGCGCAAAAAGTCTGCTTCCGGGCCAAGATCCGCCAGGGCAGCCAGGGCAGCATCATTATGCTGCTTTGCCAGGCTGCGGGCACCTTCCAGCCCATACAGGGTGATAAAGGTCGTTTTGTCGTTTTCGGCATCGCTGCCAACAGGCTTGCCCAGTTCTTCCGTTGTGGCGGTCACATCCAAAATATCATCCACGATCTGGAACACCAGCCCCAGCTCCGCGGCATAATGCTGCAGGGCAGTGCACAGGGCATCGTCCGCCTGAGCGGCATCGCAGCCAAGGTCCACACCGGCAATAATCAATGCGCCGGTCTTGTGGGCATGCAGTTCCAGCAGCTCGCTTTCGCTGGCGTGCACGGTTTCGTAATGCTTATCCAGTTCCTGGCCATACAACATACCGCGTGCCCCGGCTGCTTTGGCCAGGTGGGCCGCCGCCTGCACCCGGCTTTGGGGGTGGGTCGGCGCGTTGGCAACAGCTTCAAAGGCTGCTGTAACCAGGGCATCCGCCGCCAGCAGGGCGGTTGCTTCGCCATATTGCTTATGGCAGCTCAGGCGGCCGCGGCGGTAATCATCATTATCCATGCAGGGCATGTCATCGTGAATCAGGGAATAGCAGTGCAGCATTTCCAGCGCCGCGGCATAGTCGGCTGCAGCTGCGGTATCGCCGCCCGCCAGCTGGCAGGCAGCCAGCACCAGCACGGCGCGCACACGCTTGCCGCCGCCCAGCAGGCTGTAACGCGCTGCCTGGCTGATTTGGGCTTTTACCGGCAGATAAACATCGCACAGTTCGTTCAGGCGCTGCTCCGCCTGCTGCACAAAGGCTTTATACTGCTGTTGATAACGTTCCTGTTCCATGGGGAAAAGCCTCCTTATCCTGCGGGTTCACTCATCCGCGCCGGGCTGTGCCAGCGATGCGTCGATCTCTTCGATCTGTAATTTTGCCTTGTCCAGCGCCGTGTTGCAGTACTGGATCAGCTGGGCAGCTTCGGCATACAGTTTAACGGATTGGTCCAGCGTTGTGGTTTCATCCTGCATTTTTGCCAAAAGCTCCTGCAGGCGCTGGAGCCCTTCTTCAAAGGTTTTAGGTGCTCTCATCGGTTTGCTCCTTTTCAGGGTTCCCCTGAGTGGGTGCCACGGCATCCACCGTACACTGTGCGGCTGCATTGCTGCCGATAACAGTGATCTTCTGCCCCGGCTTCAGATGTTCTGTTGTCAGGCAGCGGCCGCGGGCATCCGCGACCATGGTATAGCCGCGTGCAAGGACTGCATATGGATTCAGTGACGCTGCCACCGCAGCAGCGGTGTGCAGCCCCTGGGTGCAGGCAGCTGCCTTTTGGGCTGCAACGGCCTGTATCTGTGCTGTCGTTTGCCGCAAAAGCTGCGCACGGGCGTCAATTCCTGTTTTTTCGTTCTGCATGGCTGCAGCCGGGGAAATGATGTTGAATTTATTATAGCACATTTCCAGGCGGGACTGTATATTTTTTTGAATATTTTGTTGTAAAATGAATATTTCGTGCCGCACCTGTGCCTGATCCGGCACGCAGAGTTCCGCCGCTGCGGAAGGTGTAGGAGCGCGCAGGTCAGCCACATAATCCAGAATTGTGGTATCAATTTCATGCCCGACCGCAGAAACGACTGGCTTTTTACAGGCATAGGCTGCGCGGGCAATGCGCTCACTGTTGAACACCCACAAATCCTCTTTGCTACCGCCGCCGCGGGTGATTAAAATTATATCCGGGCGCGGGTCTGCATCCAGGCGGCGGATGCCATCCACAATGCTCTTTTCCGCTTCCAGCCCCTGCACACTGACGGGGGCCAGCAGCAGTTTGACCATCGGCCACCGCCGCGTGATGATGTGGATCACATCCTGCAATGCCGCACCGGTTTTGGATGTGACCAGCCCGATACACTGCGGCATAGGCGGCAGCGGGCGTTTGTGTTCAGCATTAAACAGGCCTTCGGCAGAAAGTTTTTTCTTCAGCGCATCAAAGGCCATCTGGGCCGCACCGGCACCAAAGGGGCGCATATAATCGCAATACAGCTGGAATGCGCCGTCCCGCTCATACAGCGTTGCCCGGCCATACGCCAGCACCAGCATGCCGTTTTCCGGCGCAAAGCCCAACAGACGCGCTTTATCTCGGAACATCACACACTTGATGGCGGCGTTTTCATCTTTCAGGGTAAAGTAGCAGTGGCCGCTTTTGTAATGGCGCGTAAAGTTGGAAACCTCGCCGCAGACGATGAGGTTATTCAGTGGTTCGCACTGCTCCAGCACCTGTTTAGCCAGCAGGTTCAGGGTGGTTACATTGATGTATTCGGCCATGCATTGATCTCCCTTGCCGCCAGGATGGACACGCCGATGGCATTATCGCTGGCAAACTTGCCGGGCACAAAATAGGCGTACTGCATCCGTTTTGTGATATAATCCCGCACGATCTCGCTGCTCATCACGCCGCCTGCAAACACCACGGGCAGACCGGGGTTCCGCTCCAAGGCAGCGGCGGCCATGCGGCGCAGGGTTTCTGCCACGCAGAGCAGGCAGTACTTACTGACATATTCCGGGCTTTTGCCCTCTGCCAGCAGCTTTTCGCACTGGTTCTGCAAGCCGGAAAGGCTGCAGGTTGTGCCGCGCACGCTGACTTTGGGTTTGATGTTCTCGGTGCAGGCTGCCGCCAGCTGGCTGACATAGATGCCCGCCGGGAACGCATAGCCCAGCCGCACGCCAAGGCGATCCACTGCCTGGCCCGCGTACAGGTCACTGCTGGTGCCAATGCAGGTAATGCTGTCCGGCCCCTTGCAGTGCAAAAGGTCAGTGGTTCCGCCGGACACATGGAACACCAGCTCTTCTTTGCCGAACAGGTCTGCCCCGCTGGCCGCAAAAAGGGCCGCGGAGATATGCCCCTGCTGGTGGGTTGTTTGAACCAGCGGAATGCCTTTGGCCGCGCAGAACGCTGTGGCCGCACTGACGCCCGCCAAAAAGCATGGCATATAGGAGCCATCCACCGGGCGGGGCCTGGCGGATACGCCGACAGCTTCGATCTGCGTCAGGTTCACCTTTTGGCCCAGTTCTGCCAGCATTTCCGGCAGGGCGGCGGTATGGTGGAACAGCGCATCGCTCTGGCGCAGGCCCAGTTGACCCTCCCGCACGGGCAGGAAGCGTTTGCAATCGCAAACAACCTCTCCGGCGTTTGTGTCAAACACGGCCAGAGAGGTTGCGTAATTGCTTGTATCGATGCCCAGCGTTCTCATTCTTCGGCGGGCTTATCCTGCGCCCGTGCCACGGTGCCAAGCAGGCCGTTGACGAACTGATAGTCCTTGTCAGAGCCATACTTTTTGACCAGTTCAACGGCTTCGTTGATGGCAACGCTGGTCTTTTTTTCTTCGCCGTACATCATTTCAGCCAGGGCCACACGCAGGGCTACCAGGCTGACACGCGGAACGCGGGCAATGGTCCAGCCTTTGAGGTTTGCGCGGATCACATCATCAATTTCTTCCGAATGGGCTTCCATATCGCGCAGAATGCGCAGGGAAAACTCATCCAGCGGATGCTCGTGGCTTTCGGGCTGGTTCAGCAGCACCGGCTGCGGATCATCCGGGTGGAAGGTTGCGGAAAAAGCCGCAAGAAAAGCATTTTCGCGTGCTTCGCGGCGGGTAAGATTCTGTTCCATTGTCACTGTTCCCATCTTTCAATTATTTATGCTGGTCTGCAGCAGGCTCTTCCAGCCCGGCAACGATCACATCCACACGGGAAACCGTAATGCCGGTCATATTCTGGATGGTCTGCTTGACGTTTTCCTGCACTTTGGCGCAGACAGGCATAATTTTGCTGCCGTACTTGGCAATTACATGCACCTGCACCACAGCAACGCCATCGCTTAAATCCACCGTAACAGGCTTTTGCAGGCTGGCTTTGCTCAGCAACCCGCGCACGCTCTGCATGCTGCCGGAAGAAACATCGGCCACGCCATCAATTTCCAGTGTGGCCAGTTTGGCGATCTTGGCTACGACCTCATTGGAGATCTGCAGGCTGCCATCAATGCTGTTGCGTACATCCATAGCTCTATCCTCCCGCTGCCGGGTAAGCCGGCAGAATTGAATGGTTGTGATATTTGTTAATAGCTTACCACAATTTTGTACTGTTTGCAAGCAGTGTACCGTGGCTAACAGCCCGCCCGCAAAATAAAATCCAGCGGAGCCAGGGCGAGTGATAGAACATGAGATATTCCCTGCATAAAAATGCACCTGCCCGGCAGCAAAAAGCCAGGGCAATACCGCATAATTCTAAGTGCCGATACGGCGAGCGAGGCGCGGCAGCTGCTAAGCCAAAAGCGCAGATAATACTGAATGTATTATCGAGCATTTTGGCAACGCAGATGCCGTGCCGCAGCCGCCGGAGCGGTGCTTAAGCCGTCAGGCGGGAATTGTGCGGTGTTGCCCCAGAGCAAATGGCCGAAAACAACCGTTCCGCTCTGGCTTTCTGATTTTGATGATTGGCTGTGTTTATCTTTTGCGGCCATCCTATTTAGGGCAATACCGCATAATTCTAAGTGCCGATACGGCGAGCGAGGTGCGGCAGCTGCTAAGCCAAAAGCGCAGATAAT
>NZ_PSQF01000104.1:0-8009 GCF_003324125.1 Subdoligranulum sp. APC924/74
TTTTGGCAACGCAGATGCCGTGCCGCAGCCGCCGGAGCGGTGCTTAAGCCGTCAGGCGGGAATTGTGCGGTGTTGCCTTAACAAAAACTTTCTGCCCCAGCCCCCAACCGCTACTTGCAATTTGCCAAACGGTATAGTATAATATTTAAAGCGGACAGGGCTGTATATTGCGCTGTTTTGCATACGGATGTGGGCCCCGTGCGCAGGAGCCCTGTGAACCATGTCAGGCGGGGAACCGAGCAGCATTAAGCGGTGGTCTCCTGGTGCTGCGGTCAGTCCGCATTCGTATGCAAAGCAGCGCAGCCGCGGGGCACACCCCGCGCGGGCCTTGTCCCTTTTTCTATGCCGCAAAATATTTTACAGGGGGGGGTTGCATTGTACCGTGCGCTGTACCGTAAGTGGCGTCCGCGCAAGTTTGCGGATGTTGTTGGCCAGGAAGCCATCGTAACGGCCCTGCAAAACCAGATCGCCGCCGGGCGCATTGGCCATGCCTACCTGTTTACCGGCACCCGCGGCACCGGCAAAACCACCTGCGCCAAAATTTTTGCCAAAGCGGTCAACTGCCTGGATACCACCAGCCCGGACCCCTGCGGTGAATGTGCTGTCTGCAAAGGCATTGATGAGGGTACCATTCTGGATGTATCGGAAATTGATGCCGCCTCCAACAACAGCGTGGATGACATCCGTGACCTGCGCGATGAAACCGCCTATCTGCCTGCCGTGTGCAAGTATAAGGTATATATCATCGACGAGGTGCACATGCTGTCTACCTCGGCGTTCAATGCCCTGCTGAAAACCATGGAGGAACCGCCGGAGCATGTGATCTTTATCCTTGCCACAACGGAAGTGCAAAAGGTTCCGGCTACTATCCTCAGCCGCTGCCAGCGCTATGACTTCCAGCGCATTACGGCGGATAAAATTGCCGGTCGGCTGGAATATGTGGCCGGGCAGGAAAGCATTGAGCTGGACCATAACGCCGCCGAGCTGATCGGCCGCCTGGCCGATGGCGCCATGCGTGATGCACTGTCTATCCTGGATACCTGCGCCGGTGTTTCCAACACTGTGGATGAAGCGCTGGTGCGCCGCATGGCGGGCGTGACGGACCGCAAATATCTGTTTGAGATCAGTGATGCCATTGCCGCGCGGGACGCTGTGAAAGCTTTGCAGGAGATTGCCGCCCTGCGCCAGCAAAGCGTGGATATGCGCCGCCTTTGTATGGAGCTGGCCGGGCATTACCGCAATTTGATGCTCAGCGCCCTGCCCGGCGGCACCGACCTGCTGACGGGAACTTCCCCCGAAGAGGAAGCTGCCTACGCTGCGCGGAAAGATTTCCCCCAGACGGAAGCGGTACGCGCCGTCAATGCGTTTGGCGCCGCGCTGGAAAAGATGGCCCGCGGTACGGACCAGCGCATTGAGCTGGAACTGGCGGTTTTCTCGCTCACCCAGCCGGAAGCGGTGCCTGTTGCGCTGCCTGCCGCCGTGCCCGCCCGTCCGGTGGTTACAGCAGCCAGTCCGGCCCCCTTTGCCGCCGTCCCGCAGCAGGTGCCCCCGGTGCAAATGGCATCGGCCCCCGTGCCGCCTGTGGCAGCCCAGCCGGTTCCGCCTACCGTGGAACAGCCGCCGTTCAGCGCACCCATAGCAGGGGAGACCCCGCCCTTTGAGCCGGAGCTTGCCCCCGCCGCCCCGGCGGTGCAGCAACCCACCCCGGCTCAGCAGCCGGTGTACGCGGCGGATGTGCCCATCCCCAAACCGGTGCGCACCGTGGCCAAAGAGCCGCAGCTGTTCCCCCAGTGGCAGGCGGTGCTGGAGCTGATTGCGGAAAACGACCCCATGCTGAACTCTTACCTGCGCGGAACCCAGGCTTATTACGATGGCCGCCGCGTGCTGATCGAGTGCAGTGATGATTTTCGCGATTTTATGCGCCGCAGCAAAGAAACCAGCAAAAACATCAAACAATATATCTACCAGGTCACCCACATCAAATGCGGCATCGGCCCGTATGAAAAAACCGCTGCAGCTGTATCCAACGCCCCCGCGGCCGATGTGGAAGAGACCCTGCGCCAGATGAAAGACCTTGGCGTGGATGTAGTGGTAGAAGATAAATAATGTTGCTGTCAACCGCAGTGTTGCGGTGTGCCGCCCGGCGGCAGCGCCGGGTGATAACAATATGGATAATAAGGAGAATTACCTATGAAAGCAAGACTTCCCAAAGGCTATGGCCGCCCCGACCCGCAGGCAATGATGCGTCAGGTTCAGAAAATGCAGGATGAGATCCGCGCAAAGCAGGACGAGCTGGAAGCCCGTGAATACACTGGCACAGCCAGCGGCGAGATGGTTACCGTTACCATGACCGGTAAGCACGAAGTGACCGCCATCAAGATCAAGCCCGAAGCCGTAGACCCGGATGATCTGGAAATGCTGGAAGACCTGATCGCTGCAGCTGTCAACAGCGCGGTTGCCGCAGTGGATAAGGATTCTGACGAAGAAATGGCTAAAATGACCGGCGGCATGAATATCCCCGGCCTGGGCTGATCGGGGGCCGCTGCATGCAGAACGCCGAACCCCTTGAAAACCTTGCGGACCAGTTTGCCCGGTTCCCCGGCATTGGCCGCAAGGGTGCCGTGCGCATGGCCTATGAGGTAATGTCCATGAGCAATGAGCAGGCCATGGAGCTGGCCAAGGCGATTGAAAACGCCAAGGTCAAGCTGCACCGCTGCCGCCTTTGCCAGGATTATACCGCCAACGAGGTGTGCAGCATCTGCGCTTCCCCCAAACGGGACCGCTCCGTGATCTGCGTGGTGGAATCCCCGCGGGATGTAAAAGCCATTGAGCGCACCCATGAGTTCAACGGCCTGTACCATGTGCTGCATGGCTTGATTTCCCCCATGGACGGCATCGGCGCGGATCAGCTTTGCGTAAAGGAGTTGCTGGCCCGCCTGGACGGCACCGTAAAGGAAGTCATCATGGCCACCAGCCCTACGGTGGAAGGCGAGGCGACCGCCATGTACCTGGCCAAGCTCATCAAGCCCCTGGGCATCAAAACCACCCGCCTTGCCTATGGCTTGCCGGTTGGTTCCAGCCTGGAATACGCTGATGAAACCACTTTGTACCGCGCTATGGAAGGCCGCGGCGAAATGTGACGCCCGATTTGGCTTGACAAAACGATTTTACTGCGTTATACTGTATACCCCTTAGCGGAATGGACTTGCGTGCTGCAGGGGATAACGGCTTTGAAAGGAGGTGCGCTTGATGGCACAGGAAAAGCCCGGCAAAAAGGTGATTGCCCAAAACCGTGAAGCGCACCACGAGTATTTTGTCATCGAAGCGCTGGAAACCGGCGTTGAACTGGTCGGCACCGAGGTCAAAAGCCTGCGTGCCGGCGGGGTCAACTTGAAGGATTCCTGGGCAGATATTGATGATGGTGAGATCATCCTGAAAGGCATGCACATCAGCCCATATGAGCAGGGGAATATCTTTAATAAAGATCCCCGCCGCCCCCGCCGCCTGCTGGCGCATAAAAGCGAGATTCGCCATTTGCAGCAGCAGATCAAGCTGCAGGGGTACACACTGGTGCCGCTCCAACTGTATTTCAAGCAGGGGCGTGTAAAAGTGGAACTGGGCCTGTGCAAAGGCAAAAAGCTGTACGATAAGCGTGCTGATGCCGCCGCACGGGACGCCAAGCGCGATATTGACCGCGCAATCAAAACAAGAAGATAATTTTTTCGCGCACACACTTTTGTTTTCCCACGCTGTGTGGTTCTGCCGCATAGCGCTTATATGGGGCTGTAATGGTTTCGACGGGGAGAGAGAGGCGTGAGCAGCGGGCCGTGGCGGTGCACCACGATAAAAGTGCCAAACAAAATTAACTGACAACGATTATACTGTTGCCGTCGCTGCCTAATTAGGCACGACCGTCCTGCCTGTTTTAGTACCGCACAGGGTCAGGGCGTCGATTAGGTACTGAACGTGCACGGGCCTAAGCTTTGCCGCCTGTCATGAATTTATGAAGCTACCAATGTGTCAAGCGTGTGCACTCGCTCGCACTGCGGGAATTTTAATAAATGCACTGCGCCCGGAGATACTCTAACCGCTTTCTTTTCGGACACGGGTTCGACTCCCGTCAGCTCCACCAAAATAAAAGCACCCGCCGTACCCCGGCGGGTGTTTTTATTTTGCTGCTCCGTGAGCTGCTGAGGAGTCGAACAGGGGGGCAGTACCGCAGTACCAGCCCGATGGCCGATGAGGAACGCGGATGCCGTGCGTTCGTCATCCTCGGTGGAATCACTCTCATTATACCAGTGGTTTGCCCGGTGTTTGAATGCCCTGCGAACAGCCCGCCTGCCCCTCATACAGGACAGGCATAAAAAACCACGGTGCGTGTGCATCGTGGTTTCAACAAATGTTGGCGCGGCCATTACGGCACAATTTCCACGCTGGGCAAAACGTCCGTGTAAAAACACAGCCGGTACTGGCGCGGGCAGATGTAATTCACCTTGAACTGTTCCGGGCTGGTCACTGCGGTCAGCATGGCCAGCATCAAAACAAGCAGCTTCTTCATTGCGTTCTCCTAAAAATGGGCATGAAAGAACCACGGTGCAGAATTTGCATGCGCTGAATACTCTGGGCGGTGATCTCCCTGTATCTCAGACTGTTTCTTTCGGTGTAGCATTGTTTTTCTCAGGTTGCAAGGCACTTGCCACCGCAGCCGTCCGTTTCCCGTTCCGCCGTTTACAAAAATATTTTTGAAATAGGGCTTGCTTTTTCCATCTTATCCTGCTATAATAATCAAGCGCTGTTAAGGCAGAGGCACAAATGAATATGGGAGCTTTCCCGAGTGGCCAATGGGGACAGACTGTAAATCTGCTGCTTAATGCTTCGGTGGTTCGAATCCACCAGCTCCCACCAAAAAGCTGTGGCAAAAATGTGTCACAGCTTTTTTTGTTGTATCGCTAAAAAATGACGAGCTCATCAGCCCCTTTTTTCAAATGTTTTTTACAGTGTTGTTCAACACATAAAGAGGAAAACCACAAATGTGCACTCAAGAATTAAAAATTGGCACAATTCCGGCTGTACTGTACGGCGAACCGGCCCCCAACATCTGGTTGTTCGTGCATGGCCAGGGCGGTAATAAAACGGAAGCCGCAGCATTTGCGGCGCTTGCCGCCCCAACCGGCTGGCAGGTGCTGGGCATTGACCTGCCGGAACATGGAGACCGCACGGGGGAAACTGACTTTACTCCCTGGCAGGTGGTGCCGGAGCTGCAAACGGTGCTGGCCTATCTGCAGCAGCACTGGCAGAGGATTCGGCTGCGGGCCAACAGCATCGGGGCCTATTTTTCCATGCTGGCTTTTGCCGGGGCAACGATTGAAAAAGCGCTGTTTGTTTCGCCGATTGTGGATATGGAGCGGCTGATCTGTGATATGATGCAGTGGGCAAAAGTAACGCCGGAGCAGCTTTGCGAAAAAGGTGAGATCACCACAGAATTTGGGCAGACCCTTTCGTGGCGGTACCTGTGTTGGGTGCGCCAACACCCGCTGGATGGCTGGCAGATCCCCACAGCAATCCTGTACGCCGGGCAGGACACCATGACAAGCCGGGACACGGTGACGACGTTCGCCCAAAAACACCATGCGGAACTGACGGTATACGAACCGGGCGAGCATTGGTTCCACACCCCGGCTCAGCTAGATGCCATGCAAACCTGGGAGCGGGCACACCGGTAAGAGCCGCTCAAGGCTTGAACCATGAGAAAGAGAGAGGAAAGACCATGGCCATTACAATGTTGGCGGGGTACCTGGTTATTATCAACGCGGCGGCGCTGCTGATGATGGCGGAGGACAAACGCCGAGCCAAGCGGCACCAGTGGCGCGTGCCGGAAGCCGCACTGTTTGGCGCAGCCCTGCTGGGCGGCAGCGCCGGGGCATGGGCGGGCATGTATCTGTTCCACCACAAAACCAGGCACTGGTATTTTGTGGTGGGTATGCCGCTGATTCTGGCCGCACAGCTGGCCGCTGGGGTGTGGCTGGCAGGGAACAGCGGCCTGGTTTGAACAATCGGAACGCCCTGCCGGAGCAATAACGGTGCCGCAGCACCGGGACCCCGGCAGAGCATTTGACTTTTTGGGTTAGCTATGATAAACTAATGGCGCCTGATCAAAACAAACAAGGCGTTCCCCAGAAAAAATTGCGACGGTTCGGCAACGCACCGCCGTTTTTATGAAGCAAATGTTAGTCGAATCTAACATTTGCTGACCAAGGAAGTGCAAAAAAGCTCAATGTCAAAACAAACCGATAACAAGCAATTCTGGCAGCGGTGGGCCAGCTGCTATGGCCCGCTGATGCAAAGCAGCGAGCCGCTGTATGCTGCCATTGTGCAGCAGATGCAGCCGCACCTGACGCCGGAAATGAACGTGCTGGAACTGGCCTGCGGGTCCGGCCAGCTCAGCTTCCGGCTTTCCCGCCTGGTGCGGGACTGGGAGGCTACGGATTTTTCGCCCAAAATGATCGCCCAGGCAAAGCTGAAACCCCGCGGGGCGGGGCTGCACTTTTCGGTGCAGGATGCCACCAGCCTGCCCTATGCGGACGAAACCTTTGATGCGGTGCTGATCGCCAACGCCCTGCACATTATGCCCCGGCCGGAAAAGGCTCTGGCAGAAATTTACCGGGTTCTCAAGCCCGGCGGCCAGCTGTTTGCCCCAACCTTTGTGCATGGCGAGGTACCCCGCACCCGGCTGCGCATGCTTGCCATGCGGTGCGCGGGGCTGCAAATCTATAACAGCTGGATGGTGCCGCAATACCTGGCATTTTTGCAGGCGGGCGGCTTTGCCGTGCAGGAACATGCCCTGCTGGGGGATACCCTGGCCCCGCTGTGCTATGCCCGCGCTGTGCCGGACAAAACGCGCGTGACACAGCGCTGAAGCAATCCACCCCAGAACAGGACGATATAATTAAAGGCAATACCGCATAGTTCTAAGTGCCGATACGGCGAGCGAGGTGCGGCAGATGCTAAGCCAAAAGCGCAGATAATACTGGATGCTGCAAAGGTGAGCGCCGCCAGTGGCGGAAACAGCGAACCGAAGCAGGGGCAGCGGTCGCAGAGTGTGAGGGGCTTTTGCCCCCGAAGCACGATGCGGGTACCGCAATCCGACATTATCGAGCATTTTGGCAACGCAGATACCGTGCCGCAGCCGCCGGAGCGGTGCTTAAGCCGTCAGGCGGGAATTGTGCGGTGTTGCCTTAAAGGATGATACCATGATCAACAAAAAACTGCTTTCATTTGACCCCGCCGCCATTCTGTTGAGAGCAGGAGGGTGAGCTGATGGCAAAACAGACGGTTGCAGAAAAGTGGGACGGCGAAAAGTTGCTGGTCAGCGAGATGATCGCCCTGTACTGCCGCAAAAACCACCATACGGCGAAAGGCAGCCTGTGCCCGCAGTGCCAGGCCCTGCATGATTACGCCTTGCAGCGCATTGAACGCTGCCCCTTTATGGAAACCAAAACCTTTTGCTCCGCCTGCAAAGTACACTGCTACAAGCCCGAAATGCGTGAGCAGATCCGCACCGTTATGCGCTGGAGCGGCCCCCGCATGCTGTTCGTCCACCCCGTGCTGGCCGTCCGGCATATGAAGGAAACGATGAAGGCGAAGAAGAGTTAGGAGTTAGGAGTTAGCAAAACGCGCACAGCGCTGGATGAACCAGACGCTGTGCGCGCTTTTGTGTGGTGAAAGTCAAAAAACGCTGTAGGGGGCGAATATGATTCACCCGCAAAGAAACGTGAAATTTTTGCCGCAAACCGAAAAATGGTTTGTAGGGGACGATGCTTGCATCGTCCCAAATGACGGGCTTTGCCGGATATATTACCACATCATTCCCCGCACGACCGTGGGCGCACAATGTGTGCCCCTACGGGTGGGATATGCGTTAAAGCAACACCGCACAATTCCCGCCTTACGGCTTAAGCACCGCTCCGACGGCTGCGGCACGGCATCTGCGTTGCCAAAATGCTCGATAA
>NZ_PSQF01000105.1:0-8008 GCF_003324125.1 Subdoligranulum sp. APC924/74
TTGGCAACGCAGATGCCGTGCCGCAGCCGCCGGAGCGGTGCTTAAGCCGTCAGGCGGGAATTGTGCGGTGTTGCCTTTATAATTATTATAAATTATACCACCGATAAGCCGCCTGCGTCAATTTATGGGGGAATTTAACAGAGGGAGATAGAACTTTCTCCATACTATGTATAGAAATGCACAACTGGACTAAAAAACAGAGAGCCATCCCCGTAAGAGGATAACTCTCTGCTATTTTTGTAAAGCCTTTTCTGCAAGTTTGGTGTCAATGTGGTGTCAAATCAGCCAAGCCAGGTTTATAAAAGGCGTGGAATCAATGCTTTTTAGTCGATGGGCTTCATCGTGGGGATACTTTCCGGAACCGGCTTACAATGCTTCGTGATGCTTCACAATCGCGTTTTCACTTGCGTTCCCGGTATTCACAATCCTTCGTGATTCGCCGTCATTCTCGTAGTTTTGCTGTCAATTTGCTGTCCTTGGAAGAATTTTGCTGTCAGACAAAACGCTCAGTAAGAGCCCTTCTTTGCTATCAAAAAATATCCAGTGTAGCAGCCAAACGCTCAAATGATTCCTGTTTTTTCTCCTCGGTCGCCTCGGCATAAATGTCCATCGTGGTCTGAATGTCTTTATGCCCCATGACCGATTGGATGACCTTCAGGTTGGTCTCTTTTTCGCAAAGCCTTGTGCAGAACGTGTGCCGTAGATGATGTGCCGAAAAGTCCGGCAGCAGAACCGCCTCCCGGTGCCGCTTCTTTGCTTCCACTTCTTCACCTGCATTATAGTCTGCAATGATGCGCTTGATAGCGCGGTTCACAGACTGCGGATTCGGAACATTACCAAAGCGGTTGCAGAAGATGAAGCCCGACATACCATCAATCTCCACATCGTTCCAGCCGGATTCTTTTTGTTCTTCATGCAGCATTTCAAAGGCATCCTTTACGGTATCAAACATAGGGATCGTCCGAACGCCTGCTTCCGTTTTAGGCTTTGAGATGTGCAGAACCGAATTGCGGCTTTCGCCCACCGGGTAATAGACCAGACTGTGATTGATACTGATAGTGCGCCGCTCATAGTCCAAATCATCCCAGCGCAAGCCCAACGCTTCACCAATGCGGCAGCCTGTTCCCAGCAGTACCGTGAACAACGGCCACCAGTGGCAGAAGACCGGGTGATTGGCGATATGTTCCATGAACGCCCGCTGCTGCGGAATCGTCAGGGCATGACGCACACCAGTGGTCTGCTCGGAACTTTTCTTGATTTCTGCCATCACACCATCTGCGGGATTCTTGCGGACGATCTCATCCCGAACCGCCAGCTGAAAGGTGGGATGTAGCAGCGTATGAACGCTTTCGAGCGTGTTCGTCTGCAAGCCCTGCTTATCCAACAGGTAATTGTAGAACTGCAGCACATCCGAATACCGAATCTCTGCAACTTTCTTCTTGCCGAAGGTATCGCGGATGAAGCGGTCATACATATAAAGATAGTTGCTCCGGGTGGTCTGGCGTAGATTCGTTTTTAGGCTCATGTAGCGGTCAAACACAAAGTTGACCGTTGCTTTGCCTGCAACGTAAATATCCAGACCGTCCATCTGGTCTTTGGTGAGCCGTGCTTCCTTCTCCCGAAGGGTCACAAGGTCATTTGCGTAGATGTATTTGCGCCGCCCCAGCGGGTCCGTGTAAGAATACGCATATCGCTTATCGGAGCTGCGCTGCATCTCACCTTTTCGCAGGGTACGCCCCCGCAGGTCTTTTCGTGTCGTTGCCATATCAATTCTCCTTCCCGAAAGAAGAAGGGCCTGATACTTATTCCGGGTCAGACAAAACCTTGCTTAAACCCAGTAAGACAACTTCTGTGATAGTCATTTGGTGTTGTGCAGCATAAGAACGGATACGATCATATAGGGCATCTTCCACCCGAATGGTTACGGCTTTCCGCTTGGCATTCTCTAATTTCGGTCGTCCCATTTTGGCCATAGCTATTCTTACACCTCCCACATCAATAGTATACTAAACGTATGACGATATATCAAGCCATATTTTTATAATCATCGCTATGTAATTTCTGCTTGGCTTTTGGCCACACCACATATTAAAGTATGTGAAATGTCTCCAGATACCTTTCAAAAATCTCACAGTTTACTAAAGTCACCTTGTCGATTTTGTATACAGCCTTAGCCTCTTTAGCGAGTTCTGTGAATTTTGTCAGACCCATGCTGTACTTTTCGGCACCTTCTTGGTAGCGGACAAATTTCTTGGCGTTCATTTTTGTTCTCTCAACATCCTTACGAGAGTAAGCCATTTCTTAGTACCTCCGTTCATTTTGTGTAGGGAAAAATATGAAAAACTTGTATCTATAACGATACAAAAATACCGTGGAAAGAAAAGCAATCTTTCCACGGCACGATCTGTCGTTATAGCTGTGCGTTTTTCTCCCTCTGCAATTCCAGACAGGCAACCTTTCCCGGTGCTGTGCCCTACAATGGCCTTACGGCCAGTGCAGTATGTTTTCTCGCACCTTGGCACGCTCGCGAATTTCCGGTCGTGGCGCTGCTTCCCCAATGCGGTACAAACAGAGGACGCTATTCTCTTTTTCGGAGGCTTTTAACCCTCCTATAGTACAAGAGAACACGTTCCCGGAAATTTTCGCAGAATTTTTCAAATTTCTTCTAAAAAAGTTAAAAGTATTCGAAGCTGCGCCTCTTTGTGATTGAAAGATGTCTTGATATTTTTGAAAATCACAAGTATAATAATAACAGAACAGAAATATAGAATTACGAATGTGTGAACGGAGGGCAGTATGGAAACATTATATGAGTATCTTCTAAAAAACTACAAACTGAATGAGCCAATTTTCCTTGCTGATCTTCAAATCGAGGGCATGAGCCGTGCAAATCTTCGACAGCAGATAAAGAAACTCACCGATGCCGGAAAGGTAAAGCGGTTTGACAATGGAGTTTATTTCTTGCCGAAAAAAACGATTTTCAAATCAGGGTCGCAGCTTCCCCCAGAAAAAGTGTTGGAATGTAAATATCTGAGAGATAAGGATAAGCGATGCGGCTATGTGAGTGGTTTGATGTTCTTTAACCAGATGGGGCTAACGACACAAGTTCCGATGCTGTATGAAGTTGTATCGAATAAGGCAACGAATGAATACAGGGAAACATCTCTGGCAAAGTCGCGGGTGATTGTTCGTAAGCCAAAAGTGCCAGTGACGGAATCCAATTATAAGGTGCTGCAATTCCTTGATTTGCTGAAAGATGTAGATGTGTATTCCGAAATTACGGGAAAGCCTTTGCAGGAACGGTTGTATCAATATATGAGCGATGCAAGTTTGAGCCTTTCAGAAATGGAACCGTATTTTTCTTATTACCCAGATAAGCTGTACAAAAATCTGGTAGAAACGAGGGTGATTTATAATGGCGTACTTGCACAGTGATAGAGAGCAATTCCGGGATGCGATTGACTTGGCCTATGAGCAGACGGGCGTTATGGTACAGGCAATCGAAAAAGATTATTATGTTACTATGTTGCTGCGACTTTTGGCTCAGAAGATGCCGTATATCGTTTTTAAGGGCGGTACATCACTGAGCAAATGCTATAAAGTGATTCCGCCGCTTCTCCGAAGATATTGATATTACGATTGATACGCTGCTGTCACAAGGGCAAAAGAAGAAGATAAAGCAGGCAATCGTGGATTCGGCAGAAGAACTTGGAATGACGATTGAAAATCTGGATGAAACCAGAAGCCGCCGTGACTATAACCGCTATGTGATTGCATACGATTCAGTCATTCCGATGGCAATCGATGCGCTGAAAGCGGCGGTTTTATTGGAAACGTCTTATACGGCAGTATCCTTTCCAACTGTTTTATTGCCTGTTCATCGAAGAATTAAATAATAGCTCTGGTAATTGATTATAGGCAGTATGAATCATAAGTATTTATGATGGAGCGAGGAGAAAAAAGATATGAAGGATTTTGAAAATGATTTGATTTATTATCCTAATCCGGACCCGGTCAAGGAACCGAGATTTATTTTAAAATCTGTAGATGAATTGGAAAAATCAACAAAATACAGTGTTACCTGCAATGGAACAGAGCGTGTGGTATACCATACAGATTCGTTTGACTATGTTGTAGTAGTAGATAACGAAGCGTATGATCTGGAGATTTCAATCCATACACCATATGAAAAACTTGAAATCCGTCCGTCCAGCTTTGGCATAGTTCCTTTTGTAAAAGGAGAAACAGTCCATATCCATCTTGATGAACCGAGAAAGTTTACTGTAGAGACAGATGGTGGTCTTCATGATGCATTGTTTGTGCTTTGCTCGCACAGGATTGAGAAGCCGGCAGATACCACCATCTGCTTTGAAAAGGGCAAGGTATATAATGTAGGAGTTCTTACCTTAAAGTCCAATGATACGGTTTACATAGAGGAAGGTGCTGTTGTATCAGGTTGTGTATACGCAGACCATTGTGACAATATTTCCATTGTAGGAAACGGAATTATCAACGGAGCCTGCTGGCATCTGCCGGACAGTAATGCACACCGTTTCTTTATCTATGCCAAGTGGTGTAATAATGTACTCTTAAAAGGCTTTACTGCTGTAGACGGTCCTTCCTGGCATGTAGTTCCTGCGGCGTGTGACCATGTTGTGATTGATGATATGAATATTATGTCGAGGATTGTAACGGGAGACGGTATTGATATTACGAGCAGCCAGGACGTAGAGGTAAAAAATTGCTTTATCCGTTCCACAGACGACAGTATCTGCATCAAATCCCAAAGATTGTTTGAAGATCCGTCAACGGTACGTGACGTAACAAAAGTTCGTGTTCACAATAACGTGATCTGGAATGCAGAACCCGGTAATGCCATAGAGCTTGGTTATGCCCTCCAGAGCGAAATCCACGACCTAGTATTTGAGGATTGTGATATTATACACTGCCAGTATGAAGGAAACATGGGTGGTGCGGCGATTTCCATCCATCAGGCAGATGGCGGCCATGTTCATGATATACATTATAAAAATATCAGAGTAGAGCAGGCAGAACAGAAACTGTTCGATATTAAGGTTCTGCTTTGCAGATATACGGAACAGCTTGCCAAAGGAGAGATTAATGATATCTATTTTGATAATATCCAGGTGCTGAACGGAGATATCCCGGTCTCCATGATCCGGGGGTATCAGACACCGACAGAAGAAGTACGTGTCCATGATGTCCATTTTGATAACATTACTTTTATGGGGAATAAGTGTGAAACCTGGCAGGATATGCGGCTTGTTACAGAACTGGCAAATGACATTTATGTCAATGGTGCCAGAATATGCAGACAGATGAAATTCTGAGAATATCACCATTTTCTACTGGATGTACTTAAATAGCGAAGCCCCCACACCGAATCGATGTGGGGGCTGAATTTTATAAGGAATTTATAGTACGTTGAATAGGGCGCATCAAGTAAGTCTGAACGGACGAGTGTGCTACACACTGCTTGTTTCAGACTCGACGTAAAGTTTGCATCCATGCAGTACTTGTATTTACGGTCTTTGTATATGACTTTATACAAAAACGTCCGAAGTTCTACGTAAAATACGATGGTTGTCTTGAAAGTACATAAAAGATATGCTATAATTTGCATTGAAGTTCGGACGAAATTGTACAAAGTACGAGGTGAGCTTGATGATAAACCGTGACTCTTATTTAAACCGATTGGTTCGGCATCGTTGGAATGGAGAGATTAAGGTCATTACGGGGATTCGACGCTGCGGAAAATCTGTGTTACTTTTCGATTTGTTCTATGAGTATCTCCTTTCACAAGGTGTAGCAGATGACCACATCATAAAAATCGAGTTGGATCAACGGCGGTTCTATAAATTCCGCAATCCTATTACACTCTGCGAGTATGTAGAGTCTGTTGTGCAGGCAAAAGCAAACGAGCAATTCTATTTGTTCATTGATGAGGTTCAGCTTACCACAAAAGTGGTCGATAAAGAAAACGGTGGTATTGAAGTTACAATTTACGATATGCTGAATGAATTGAAGGCCTACAAAAACTTAGATGTTTACGTGACCGGCAGCAATTCTAAAGGCTTATCCAAGGATATTGCAACAGAATTTCGAGGCAGAGCTACGCAGATCCATGTGTTCCCTCTTTCTTTTGCGGAATTTTATTCCTATGTGGGTGGTGATGAACGCAAGGCGCTGGATACCTATATGCTTTACGGTGGAATGCCCCGGCTGCTGATGTTGGAAGATGAAAAGGACAAAAAGGACTATTTGGCTTCTCTTTACAGTGAGCTGTATGTAAAAGATATTGTAGAGCGTAATAAAATTGAGCGAGAGGATATCTTAAATGATATTCTGGACTTCCTTGCGTCGCAAATTAGTTCACTGACGAATCCAAATAATATAGCAAACGCTATTGCTTCCATGAAAAAGGAGAAGGTTAATCCAACGCTCGTATCCAATTATGTGCAGTTCATTATGGATTCTTTTCTGATTTCTATGGCAAAGCGGTATGATGTCAAAGGGAAGACCTATTTTAATTATCCCAACAAATATTATTACACAGATGTTGGACTGCGGAATGCAAGGCTGAACTACCGTCAGTATGACCCCGGCCATATCATGGAAAACATTATATACAACGAACTTCTGCAGCGGGGTTATTCTGTTGATGTTGGGGTAGTCTATGACAGAACCAATGGAGGAAAGACACAAAAAGAAATTGACTTTGTGGTAAATGATGCAGACAAGAAAATATACATTCAATCTGCTTTTCGTATGGATACCGAGAAAAAGGAATCCGCGGAACTGTTATCGTTACTCCTTGCAAAGGACTTTTTCAAAAAAATTATAGTGCGAATGGATATTCCGCATAGCTTTTATGATGAAAATGGTGTTTTTCATTGTAATTTCATTGATTTATTGTTAGGTAGAGTCGAACTATTTTGACCGCTAAAAGAAAATCTTTGTAAAAAAGCTCCACATTGCTTTTTGCAATGCGGAGCTTTTTTATAACACTTATGCGAATGACTTATTGACGAAGATATGATCTGCAATGATTACGTTGGAGAGGACAACAGCTTCATAACCAGTCCACGCATCGTTTTCTCTTCCGATATGGTGGTGTCCCTTCTCGCCCGTCTCATTGAAATGTTGCTAGATTTATCTGCAAACTTTTCAATGAGTCTGTTGTTTTTACTCTTGCGTTGGAGTATAACATTCAGTTCTTGACAAGAAACCTATAAATTTGCTACTATAACAACATCTCCCCCAGGCCTCTACGCACAGCGTATGCACACTTGGGGGAGTTTTGTTTGTTAATATCAGAGAGGCTGTGAGGTGAGAATTTTACGGAATACGGAATGATTCCAAATACCGTTCAAAAATCTCACAGTTGGCCAAGGTTACCTTGTCAATTTTGTAAACAGCCTTAGCTTCTTTAGCGAGCGCTGTGAATTTTGTCAAACCCATGCTGTACTTTTCAGCACCCTCTTGGTAGCGAACGAATTTCTTGGCGTTCTGCTTTGTTTTATCAACGTCTTTACGCGAATAAGCCATAATAAAACTCTTTTCGTTTTAGCTTGCCCTGTTTTCTGTTCTGGGATCGTAATCTTGAAGTTTTATCTTTTTTGTGCATCAGCCTCACAATCTTTATAATATGGACCTGTCACGCAGCAACCTCTGCAACACTTATACGAATCATTCGATACCCAGAGCCGGAAGCGGGCAACAAACTCGTATAAAGCTGTTATTCGCTGCATTGACCGCACATCTTTTCTTTCTCTGCAATCTTCACCTTGCAGACCACCGCATTGTCCAGTACATAGCCAACTTTGGCCGTGGCGCTGTCTCCGATTTTGTCATACAACCGCCCGGCGCTGATGCAGTCGCCCAGCACCGTGTGCGGGCTGTTCGCCACATAACCTGCGCAACCAAGCCCCGGCAACTCTGCCTTGATTGCTTCGCTGTCATATTCATTGTCAGGCTCTTTGACCAG
>NZ_PSQF01000106.1:0-7835 GCF_003324125.1 Subdoligranulum sp. APC924/74
TTGGCAACGCAGATGCCGTGCCGCAGCTGCCGGAGCGGTGCTTAAGCCGCAAGGCGGGAATTGTGCGGTGTTGCCTTTAGTCTTAAGCTGCGTGCCTTCCCCTATTTCTTAACTCCTAACTCCTCCCACCTAACTCCTAACTCAAAATTACGCTCTCTCGCTTACCAGCTTAAAGCCTTCTTCGGTCAGTTTGGCTTTAATTTGTTCGATTTGGGTGTGGTCGCGGGTTTCAAGGCCGAGCTTGAGGAAGCAGCTGGTCACGGTCATGTTGGGGTCGGCCAGGTCGTACTGCACGCTGACCACGTTGGCCCCCATGCCGGAGATGATCTCGCTCACGCGGGTCAGTTGGCCGGGCTTATCCTCCAGGGCAATCATCAGATTGGTCTTGCGGCCGCTCATGATCATGCCGCGGGTGATCACGCGGGAAAGGATGTTTACATCGATATTGCCGCCGGAGATCAGGCAGACGGTCTTTTTGCCCTCGATGGGCAGCTTGCCGAACAGCGCGGCGGCAACCGGCGTGGCACCGGCACCTTCGGCCACCAGCTTCTGGTTTTCCATCAGGGCCAGGATGGCGGCAGCAATCTCATCCTCGCTGACCGTCACGATGCCGTCCACATACTGTTCGATCATCTTAAAGGTGGTTTCGCCGGGGGTCTTTACCGCAATGCCATCCGCAAAGGTATCCACATGGTCCAGCGTTTCATACGTATGGTCGCGGTACGCATTGTACATGCTGGCGGCACCGGCAGCCTGAACGCCGTAAATCTTGACATCGGGGCGCAGGCTCTTGATGGCAAAGGCCACACCGGCCAGCAGGCCGCCGCCGCCCACGGGCACCACAACAGCTTCCACATCGGGCAGCTGATCCAGAATTTCCAGGCCAATGGTACCCTGACCGGCAATGACCAGCTCATCATCATAGGGGTGGATGAAGGTCATGCCTGTTTCTTTCTGCAGTTCCACAGCGCGGTCATGGGCGTCATCGTAAGTGCCCTTGACCAGCTCCACCTGGGCGCCCAGGCGTTTGGTGCTTTCCACCTTCATCAGCGGCGCGCCGTCCGGCATGCAGACAACGCTCTTGATGCCCATGCTGGTGGCGGCCAGTGCCACGCCCTGTGCATGGTTGCCCGCCGAGCAGGCGATCACGCCTTTGGCGCGCTCCTCTGCTGTCAGCTGGCTGATTTTGTAATAAGCGCCACGCACCTTAAAGCTGCCGGTCACCTGCAGGTTCTCGGTTTTCAAGTACAGGTCACTCGCGCTGTTCAGCCGCGATGCCGCAATCAGATCCGTGCGGCGTGCAACGTCACGCAGAACAAACGCGGCATGGTAGATCTTATCCAGTGTAAGCATTGATGTCCCCTCTCTTTTTGCTGCCCTGCATATAAATGACAATGCAAGCGGCGGTCCCCGCATATACCGCGGAGCCGCCGTGTTCTCTGCTTCGCCTTTGAAGTCTGTGCATCATTATAGTTGAGTATGTTTAATTTGTAAAGTGAATTGTTTTCATGTGTATGGCTATCGTAGACAGAATTTGTGAAGAGTTAGAAGATGGTTAGGAATCAGAAATTAGAAAATAGGAGTTTTTGGTGGAAGCCCGGTGCGCTGCACCGGGCAAAAAAGATATTAGGCCGTTGGCCATCTGTAAGTAAGCATTATAAAATTAAAGCATTCAGAGATTAAGTTACAAGGTCGGTCAAAATATACGGATTGTATATTTTAATATATATTATCCATTCGTAAATTTCACGAAACTCTTGCCATGCTCTCTGCTCATTTTTTGAGCCGCGCCACGCGCGGCGGTCCACCTTCATTATTCATTCATTATTCATTATTCTCTATTCTTTATTTATTCCTTCAACGCCTCCCTCCTAACTCCTAATTCCTAACTGCTTTCGTTTTTCTGCTGTCAAACCCGCCAAAACATGCACCGTATTCTTGTGCTTGTATACACTTTTTTCGGCCTGCAGAATCGGCTATAATGTATGTATACAAGGTCAGTGAAACGGTTGGCATCCCGCCAGTCCGCTGCCGCTGCAAGCAAAACAGGAGGATTCCGCCCCATGGATATTCGTTATTCCTGCAATCAGCGTGACTTCAAGCGCTATACCACCGAGGAAGTCCGCAATGAGTTCCTGATTACCGATCTGTACAAAGCAGATGAGATGGTTGCTGTTTACAGCCATGTTGACCGCATGGTCACGTTGGGCTGCATGCCGGTCAACGAGGTCGTGTCCATTGATAAGGGCATTGACATTTGGGCAAACTTTGGCACCCACTATTTCCTGGAGCGCCGCGAAATCGGCATTTTCAACATTGGTGATGGCGCCGGTACCATTACCGCAGACGGCGTGGCCTATCACCTGGGCTATAAGGACTGCCTGTACATCACCCAGGGCACCAAGGAAGTTACCTTTGCCAGCGATGATGCCGCCAAGCCCGCCAAGTTCTATATGGTCAGTGCTCCGGCCCACTGCCGTTATGAAACCAAGCTGATCACCCTGGCTGACGCTGCCAAGCGCCCGCTGGGCACCCTGGAAGCCTGCAACAAGCGCACCATCAACCAGTTTATCCACCCCAGCGTGCTGAAAACCTGCCAGCTTTCCATGGGCATGACCGCTCTGGAGCCAGGCAGCAACTGGAACACCATGCCCAGCCACACCCACGAGCGCCGCATGGAGATCTACACCTACTTCGAGATTCCCGAAGGCCAGGCCGTATTTCACATGTGCGGCGAGCCGACCGAAACCCGCCATGTTGTGATGCACAACTATGATGCTGTTATCAGCCCGTCCTGGAGCATCCACAGCGGCGTTGGCACCTCCAACTACACCTTCATCTGGGCCATGGGTGGTGAAAACATGGAATTCGATGACATGGATAACATTGCTACGACTGATCTTCGGTAAAACCTTTTTATAAAGAAAAAAGAATAATTAAAAGTGATGGTATTCCTTCATTATTCTTTATTATTTATTCTTTCTTCATTTCCAATCTCGTTCCCCTGCCGCTCTATGCGCGGCTTTTGAATTACATAACATCACTTTCAGGAGGTAAGAAATATGTCTGTCTGCACCCCGAAATCATTTGATCTGACCGGCAAGGTTGCCCTGATCACCGGCGCTTCTTACGGCATCGGTTTTGCTATCGCCACCGCTATGGCAAACTGCGGCGCTACCATCGTTTTCAATGATATCAAGCAGGAACTGGTTGATAAAGGTCTGGCCGCTTACAAAGAGGCTGGCATCACTGCCCATGGCTATGTCTGCGATGTTACCAACGAGGACGCCGTCAACGCCATGGTCAAGCAGATCACCGAGGAAGTCGGCCACATCAACATTCTAGTCAACAACGCCGGTATCATCAAGCGCATCCCCATGTGCGAAATGACCGCTGCACAGTTCCGTCAGGTCATCGATGTTGACCTGAACGCTCCCTTTATCGTTGCCAAGGCCATCATCCCCGACATGATCGAGCAGGGCGGCGGCAAGATCATCAACATCTGCTCCATGATGAGCGAACTGGGCCGTGAGACTGTTTCCGCTTACGCTGCTGCCAAGGGCGGCCTGAAGATGCTGACCAAAAACATTGCTTCCGAGTACGGCCAGTACAACATTCAGTGCAACGGCATTGGCCCCGGCTACATCGCCACCCCGCAGACCGCGCCCCTGCGTGAGATCCAGCCGGACGGCAGCCGCCATCCGTTTGACCAGTTCATCGTTGCCAAGACTCCCGCTGCACGCTGGGGCAACGCCGAGGACCTGGGCGGCCCCGCTGTCTTCCTGGCATCTGAAGCTTCCGATTTCGTCAACGGCCTGATTCTGTATGTTGACGGCGGCATCCTGGCCTACATCGGCAAGCAGCCGGGTTGATTGGGTGTCGGTTTGTCTCCCATAAAGGTCTGACCTGATCATAAAAGATTTTCCCCGTTTTGCAGCAGGCGTAAATGCCGCTGCGGAACGGGGGATTTGTTTTTTATGTTGATGTATGGTCATTTTTTTAATAGGCCAGCAGTTGGATTATTTGAGTTACGGAATATTTCGCAGCTCGTCCGCGGGCGCACAATGTGCGCCTCTACTAGTGTGGTAATTTTCAAATATACGCTTACGGCGGTGAGGTAAGGTTTTCGCCTCCTGCCACACCCTACCTCCAATTCCTAATTTCTCATTCCTAATTCCTAATTAAAATAGTTCCTCCCTCCCACCTCCCAACTTTTTCTCTTCGCCCCGATTTTGCCCTCTTCTTTTGCCCTTTTGTACAAGAAAAAGATTCTCATTCTATGGAAAAAGCCCTGCTGTCTTTCAGGCAGCAGGGCAATTTTTACAATGTTTTGTTTCCTGATTTGTGCAGAATTACAGGTGGAAGTAACGCTGTGCGTTGTAGTAGCTGATGCCTTCCACGATCTTCTTCAGGGTCTTCTCATCGCTGGGGTACTGGCCATTCTCGACCCAGTTGCCGATGAGGTTGCACATCAGGCGGCGGAACAGTTCGTGGCGGGTGTAGCTCAGGAAGCTACGGCTGTCGGTCAGCATGCCGATAAAGTTGCCCAGCAGCCCCAGGCGAGCCAGGGTCTTCATCTGCTGGTACATTCCGTCGTCGGTATCGCAGAACCACCAGGCAGAGCCCAGCTGGATCTTACCGGGAACTTCGTCATCCTGGAATGCACCCAGGATGGTGCCCAGCATGTCAAAGTCGGCGGGGTTCAGGCTGTACAGGATCACCTTCGGGCATTCGCCGGTCTCGGTCAGCTTGCTCAGCAGGCTGCTGATGGCGGCGCTGCCATCGGTCACAGCGATCATATCAAAGCCAGTATCGGGGCCCAGCTTCTTGTACATCTTCTGGTTGACATTGCGCAGGCAGCTGTAATGGATCTGCATGGCAACGTTATACTTTTTGTACAGGCGGCCCAGACTGATCAGCAGGTAGGTGGTGTATGCGTCGCCCTCTTCCTGGGTCAGCGGCTCACCGGCCATAGCCTTTTTGAAAGCTGCGGTTGCCTTTTCGGCGTTGGTCTCCACGTAAGGAACATAATCCAGCCCGTGGTCAGAAGCGCGGCAGCCCATCTCAACAAAGAACTGCAGGCGCTCTTCCAGAGCGTTAACCACACAGTTGGCGCAGGCGAACTTGCGGCCAACAACTTCTTCCAGCTTATGGATGTAATCCGCAAAGCCGTCCTTGCGGATGTTCAGGACCTTGTCCGGGCGGAAGGAAGGTGCAACAACAACCTTGATGGTGGGGTCTTCCTTGATCTTCTTGTGCCATTCCAGGCTGTCGATGGGGTCATCGGTGGTGCCGACCATGGCAACGTTGCTCTGCTCGATCAGGCCGCGCACGGTCATCTTGGGATCATGCTGCAGCTTATCGTTGCACAGGTTCCAGACTTCCTCAGCGGTATCGCCGTTCAGAACGCCGTTGTAGCCAAAGTACTTTTTCAGTTCCAGGTGGCACCAGGTGTACATCGGGTTGCCGATGGCCATTTCCAGTGCTTCTGCAAACTTCTGGAAGCGCTCGCGGTCCGGCTTGTCACCGGTGATGTACTCTTCGGGCACACCGTTGGAACGCATCACGCGCCACTTATAATGGTCGCCGAAGTAGTAGTCAGAGCCATCGGCCAGAACCTGATGGCCGCCCAGCCATACCTGAGCGATATTTTCAAAGCGGCGGTCCTCGTAGATCTCCTGCGGGGGAATGTGGCAGTGATAGTCTACGATAGGCAGCGTTTCTGCATAATCATGATACAGGTGCTGCGCGGTGGGGGTTTCCAGCAGGAAATCCTTGTCCATAAATGCTTTCATAATTGCAAGCTCCTTCGTTGTGTGCTGCGGGTCAACAGAACGAATCATGCTGCCCCCAAACAGCAGAATAAAACATAAGCTGATATTATTATACATACTTGCAGCGGTTTGAACAAGTTGCAAATCTTGCCCTTTTGATGTAAAAAGCACTAAAAATATTGCATCCCGCTTGTGCAAAACAGGGAAAGGGAAAAAAGTCAAAAAAGGAGCGCAAAATATATGCGTTTCTTCACGAAAGCATCTTGACGTTGCAAGCAAAAAAAAATACAATGAAGCTAAACAAGGCGCTTACGCAGCGCAGGGCGTTTTTGTCTGGCCCTGCACACCGCCGCCGTAATTGCACACATTGCAAAGGAGAATTTCCAATGGAAACTTTGAATTATCAGGTCCTTGAAAAATCCGGTTATGATGGCTACATTCTGAAAAATGCCCCCGAAAAGGTTTTGCAGTTTGGTGAGGGCAACTTCCTGCGTGCCTTTGTTGACTACTGGTTTGACCTTGCCAACGAAAAAGCTGACTGGAACGGCAAGTGCGTTCTGGTTCAGCCCATCGCCCCCGGCCTGGCCAAGATGATCAACGAACAGGAGGGCCTGTACACCCTGTACCTGCGCGGCAGCGAAAACGGCCAGAAGGTCGATGACAAGCGCGTGATCTCCAGTGTATCCCGCTGCCTGAACCCGTATGAAAAAGCTGATTATGAAAAGATGATGGACGTTGCCGCCAGCGACGACCTGGAAATCATCGTTTCCAACACCACCGAGGCCGGTATCGTTTATGATCCCGCCTGCCAGCAGAACGACTGCCCGCCGTCCAGCTTCCCCGCAAAGCTGACCCAGGTGCTGTACCACCGCTACAAGGCCGGCAAGAAGGGCATCATCATGCTGGCCTGCGAGCTGATTGACAACAACGGCAAGGAGCTGCTAAAGTGCGTCAACCAGTACATTGACCAGTGGGGCCTGGAAGACGGCTTCAAGAAATATGTCAACGAGGACTGTACCTTCTGCGGCTCTCTGGTTGACCGCATTGTTCCGGGTCGCATCCGCGACCCGAAGGAAGTTGCCGAGCTTGAAGAGAAGCACGGTTACGCTGACCCCCTGCTGGACGTTGGCGAGGTTTTCGGCGTGTGGGTCATTGAGGGCGACACCAAGCTGAACGATATCCTGCCGTTCCGCAAAGCTGGTCTGGAAGACCACGTCTTTGTTACCCCCGATATGAGCCCGTATAAGAAGCGCAAGGTCCGCATCCTGAACGGCGCACACACCGGTTTTGTTCTGGGTGCTTACCTGGCAGGCTTCGACATTGTGCGTGACTGCATGCACGACGAAACCATCCTGGGCTACATGAACAAGATGCTGCTGCAGGAAGTTGTTCCCATTCTTCCGCTGGACCAGGACGACTGCAAGAAATTTGCTGCCGCTGTGGAAGACCGCTTCAACAACCCGTTCGTCAACCATGAGCTGATGAGCATTTCCCTGAACTCCACCTCCAAGTGGCGTGCCCGCAACATGCCGTCCTTCCTGGAATATATCGAGAAGAACGGCAAACTGCCCACCTGCCTGACCATGAGCTTTGCCGCTTACATCGCATTCTATTCCAACAACATCCAGGAACTGAACGATAAGGGCCTGGTCTGCAAGCGCGCCAAGGGCAACGAGTACACCATTTCCGATGACCGCTATGTGCTGGAATTCTACAATGCCCACAAGGATGACGACATTCCGACCCTGGTTCATGCTGTTATGACCAACGAGCAGATGTGGGGCCAGGATCTGACCAAGGTTGCCGGTTTTGAGGAAGCCACCGTCAAGAACCTGACCCTGATCCGTGAGCAGGGCGCAATGGCCGCTTATAAGAGCTGCCTGTAATTTGAGTTAGGAGGTAGGAGTGAGGAGTTAGGAGTTAGGGAGCAGCGCAGAGCCTTTGGTTATCTGCAAAAAGCCCTGAAAGCAGGGCTAACAATTCCTAAGGCAATACCGCATAATTCTAAGTGCCGATACGGCGAGCGAGGTGCGGCAGATGCCAAGCCAAAAGCGCAGATAA
>NZ_PSQF01000107.1:0-7781 GCF_003324125.1 Subdoligranulum sp. APC924/74
CGGCCAGGGGATCGCCGCCATGGCTTCATTCAGCTTTTGGGCGAAAAGCTGCCCGACCTGGTTCCATTCGCCTGCCTGGATGGCAGCCAGCACGGAATCCAGGAACGGGCTTTTTGCGTCAAAGTTATAATTGGGAGTGATACTGCTGGCGCCCGAACCGCCGGAGGAGCTGTCCTTCTTATCTAACCGTTCGATTTCATCAAACCCGGCCAGGCTCTGGGCGGCTTCTTTCGCGGCTTTCGAGATTCCACTCATGCCCTTGGCCGCGGCCTTGGCGGAGGATACCGTCTTGCCGGTCAGGAACGCCACCAGCTTTGCAAGGTAGGCAAATACGGTTGCCGCTGCGTTGGCCAGCGTAGTCAGAGCAGGGGCCAGAACTTGAATTAACGGTGCAGCAGCAGTAGCCGCAGCACCTTGCAGGTTGCCAAGGGCCTGCCGCAGGGACGTGCTGGAAAGCAGGGCAGCGCCCATGTAGTTGGTCATCTTGCGCAGCCCCGCACTGACGAGATTGAATATCAGGGCGCCCGATACAAGGCTCATCAGGCGGTTGCGGAATCGGGCGAGGACCTTCGTGCTCCGTGTCAGCCGGTTACGCACGCTCTGCACGGCGCGCTGAATTGCACCGAAAGCTTTCGTACCAATGCTGCCAACCGAACGAAGAGCATTGCTGAGCATGCCAGAGAGCGTGCTACCCAGTTTTTCCGCTCTTCTCTGTGCGCCGCCGACCGCTTTATCGAGTAACCCCGCGCCGGGATTTTTTGCAGACGTACTCTGTGAGGCCGATGCGGGGTGCTGCGAGCTGTCTTTGTCTTGCGCTGCGAGCGCTTTCTTGGTTTCAGCTACAATGCGTTCTGCGTGCTGTGTGGCTGTCTCCTCGGTGTCTCCGTAGAGCTTGCGCTGGCGCTCCTCGATCTTAGCAAAGGATGATTCGATGGCGGCTGCCTGCTTATTGAAGTAGGCTTGCATCTCGTCGTCCCCGGAAATGTGCTGGATCAGGTCTTTCTGGCGTTTCACCGCCTGATTTTCTTGCTCCAGCTGCGCTGTTAAGGCATCATGTCGCTGCTGCAACGCCTGGACAGCGCCGTCCTGTGCTTGATAAGCGGTGGCAGTTTCATCCAGAATGGATTCTTGTTTGCTTAACGAGGCGAGGAGTTCACTTTGCTGCTTCATCAGCTTCGTCTCACCCTGCATACGAGCCTTCAAGACTTTCCGTACCCCTGCATCGTTCATACTGGGGTAATCACTTTTGATGCTTTGCAGGTGTGCCTGTTCAGCGGCATCAATCTGACGATTTACCTTGTCAAGCTCAGCTGCGGTCTCTGCGGCTTTCTGCCGAGCGCCCTCCAGCTGTTCTTGGAGCTTACTGCGTCCGCTCTGGGCGGTGGCTATCTGCTTACCCAGGTCTTTGATTTGAGATGCTGTGCTCTTTACGCTGGCTTCCAGCGATTTAAGGTCGGCCTCGGCCCCCTTTTTATTGATTCGAGCGTCGATGACGATCTTATTCTCGGCCACGGCTTCACCCCCCTAAAAGTGCGAGCAATCTTTGTTTCTCGGCTTTGTCCTCTGCGCTTTCTGGCGTTCGGAGTTTTATCAATTTTTCGTTTTCTCTGGCAAATTCCAACTCGGATTTCTCCAGCTTTTTTCCCTTTGCGCGCTTGTTCCGAATGTTCACCACTTGGGCAAATAGCCCATCACCAATGCCCTGAAAAGCGCCTAAAAATTCCCACCAGTGCAGATACTCGCATCTCCGGCAGCTGTATCCGAGCACCTTATCCACGGCTGGTGCGATCATCCCCGCATCCTGTTCCCAGTCCACCAAGCGGGGGAGATGCTTTGCGGAGGAGTTTTCCTGGCCCGCGCTGATAAAAGTAAACGCCGCCCGGAGCGCCGCATTGGCGTCGGGCAGCGCTTGCCAGTCTGGGTACATGATTTCGAGGCAGGCGAGGTACTGCTCCTGCTGGGATAGTTCGGGATCTGCCAGTGCGGCCAGGGCATCGAGCACAGCCCTGAAATCAGAGCGGATTGCGAACGTCTGCCCGCACACGTCTACGGTGGTGGGAAGTTCCCACGCGCTCACGCCTTCTGGCCAGGGGCGAGGCCCTTGGTCTTATCAGCGTAGGCGGCAGTACGCGTCTGCACGCGTTTCTGGCAGGCCTTGACGGCGTCTCCTACTGCGTCCTGGATAATGGGGACAATCGCCTGCAGGACTTTTTCGAAGACCATTGTGCCATCAGGCAGCAGGGCCAGCGCCGAGATGCCTTTGAAGAATACGTCAGAAGCTTTGCTGCCGAAGATGTAGTCCACCTGCGCCTTGATGGCCTGGTCGGCGTCCACAACGTCGGAGATCTGCGCGTCGTCAGTCAGGCCATCGGCCAATTTCTGGATTGCGTTGCCCGCCTCTTCCAGTCGTGCCACGATACCTACATCGGCGGGATTGATATAAATCGTCCCCAACGGTGTACCGTCTGCATCAGTCACCTCGTAGCTCTTCAAGCCTCTGTCAATTTTCAGTTCCATGCTGCGCCTCCTTTGGACTTATCACTCCGCGGGAGTGAAAGCCTTGGTCGAAGTGTTGAACGTACCCTTGGTTTTTACGCCGGTATAATGCACATTAAAGGGGATCTGGTAGCCAGTGGTATCGCCGCCATAGCTGGATACCTCGACGTAGCATTCCTCACGTACAGCAGGGAAGGTACCGGACGTCCCACTTTCCCAGAGCTTGACCTCCACGATGTCGGTTTTCAGGTCATCCAGCACCAGGTCGCCGTCGATGATGGCCTGCAGCTTTTCAAACAGGGGATCGCCCTTTTCGGCGTAGTAGGGGCTTACCTCGCCCTGTTTCTGGTAGCTGTCAATGGTGATAGAGGTCTGACCCAGGATGTTGTTCTTCTTCTCCACGTTGGCAGAGAGCTCAGGACTGTACTCCTCAAGGTCCGCGCCCAGGCGAACGTAGCTGGCCTCGCCCTCGCTGTCCTTAGCAAAGTGGGCGTTCAGGTAGTGGGCCATGTATTTGCGTTCCAGTTTCATGCTTCCAACTCCTTCGTATGGATCGTGATTTGGATCTGGTATCGTGCTGCGTTGGCATCAGCACTAGTTAAAATACCAGCGTTGCTGGCTTCGATTTTTTCCACTTCATAACCAGCAATCTGTGGATAATTGTGCGCACGCTCTGCACCCCGGAGCCAGTTGGCCAGGTTAGCGAAAAAATCCGCCGCAGCAATGTTGCCCTTAAGGGTGGCACCATAGGGGAGCTGCGCCACAAATGTGAGCTTGTAGGTGACGTGGTCAATGCCCAGAATATCCTCCCGGTGGGTTTCACCCGCCGTGCAAAGGGTGTATTCCGTGGCCTGGCTGCCCAGGTAGTTGGCATTGAACCGGTCGGTCTTATCAATCAGCGGGCACTGTGCCCGCAGCCACGCTCTGGTGGCGTCGAGTGCGTTCATTCCGCGTGTCCTCCTGCGATCTGTGCGGCACCCCGGATGATTTCGTCCCCGTGGTCAGCCCAGCTGCGCTGCGCCCAGTAAGCCCCGCGCATAGGGGCACCGTTGAAGTTCCATTCCGGGTGGGACCAGATGGGCCGAATGTATGGCGTTGCATACACAATCTTGCCGGAACCGATAACGCTGTTTGTGATGGCGCTGTCCTTTGCGGCACCGGTGCGGAATGGTACATAGGGGTCCGTCACCCGGATGAAAGAGGAGTCTACAAACTTTTGTGCCGGGCTCATTGGCCCCAGCCGGCGCTGAATTTCCAGATCCAGCCCGGAGAGATCGATCTCGACGTCAAAATCAACGTGCATCAGTGCGCCTCTACATACCAGTGCGGATTGCGCCTCTGGCCGCGGTTGTCGTGGACAGCCAGCACGGTCAGCTGGGTGCCCGCGTAGGTGATGTGGTCGCCAGGGCGCAGCGTCCACGCTGGGGCGGCAGGCACGCTTTCCTGGGTGCTCCACTGTGCAGGGGTGATGAACGTGTCGTCAACGACAACGCCCGATTCTGGGGCCTCTGGGCGGGCCGACGTGCTGTGTCTGCAAAAGATGCGAATCTGCATCACCGAGGCGGCGCTCAGACCATCCGCATTTGCCGCTGCAATAGTCTTGGCATGTACGCTTACCCCCGATAACAGGGTAGTGACCTCTGTCTCCTCGTCCGTTTCGTTATTGCAAAACAAGCAGGACAAAAGCACAGACTTATCTGCAAGCAAGGGCATGTGTGTACCTCCAAAAGTCAGCGTCTCGCGCGGGGATGGTAGACTGCACCGGCAAGGAGCATCCAGTTGGCGCCCGGAGCACCGAGAGTCTGCCGGATAATCTGCGCGCATCGGGTAACGTATTCCTTGCGGGTGTCCGAAGCGGCGGCGTAGCTTTCACTGTAGCCATCATTGCTGGAGCTGGTAACGGCCCCACTGCCGGAGCTTTCTTCTACCTGCGCCTGCTTGGTGGCCTCGCTGATCAGCAGTGCTTCGCAGTCCAGCAGGTACTTGATGCTTACGGTGTCTGCCGCAATGGCTGCCCGCCAGTGCGTGGCTTCCATGATCTGCAGCGTAGCCTGCGCTGCTGCGCGCGGAAAGTCGGATTCTGCAATGTCTGCGTATCCGTAAGCGCAATAGTCTGCATAAGTCAGCCAGCTGTCCACCATGGTGCTTCTCCTGTCTGTTAAGCGCCCAGCTTGTCGGCGCGGATTTCGATCTTGCCGATACGCACGTTCTGGTGCTCGAAGCGCAGCGCCCAGTTGGCCTTGGCAGTGAATTCAGCGTCGGTCGGGGTCTCCCCGGAGATGTTATCGGCCAGGAAAGACACGCCGTTCGGGTGCAGAATCCAGCTGCGGGTGTTGTACAGAATGTCGGTACCGCCGCCCAGCTCCGGGTTGTAGTCGGTGTAATCCGGGGTGGTGACGGCAGGGGTGGCCTCCAGGAAGCAGCCCTGACCGAACAGGTAGCAATCGTAGATAGTAACTTTCTTCTTAGGCTCGGAGGCACCCTCTTCGATCACATGGCTGGTGCCACGGTCATTCACGATGACGATCAAGCCGTTGATGGTCGGCAGTTCCACTTCGCGCTGGAGCACGTTGGTAATGGTGTACTTGTTGTAGCCCACCAGGCCCATTTTCTGGTACTCAGCAAAAATCTTGGAGTGCATGACGAACAAGCCAAACTTGCGGGCAAACTCGCCCAGCGCTGCCTGCTGGCCGTCAATCAGCAGGCCAGAAGTTACGCCACCGGTGGCAGTCATGACGTGGGATGCCAGGCCGCCCAGCTGCAAGACGGCGTCTGCGGTCTTGACCAGCAGGCCCTGGCGGTACACACGCCAGTACTGGGCGGTGTGACGGGCTACAGCCTGAATGGGGTTAGCAGCGGTCAGTTCGCGTACCAGCTGGTTGGCCTTCCAGGCTTTCATGCGATCCATACGGATGAAGGACTGCTTGCCGCCGGAGATCTCGACGGGGGTGTTGTTGGTGGTACCGTTGCGGACCAGAGGTGCGTCGGTGTCCGGATCCAGCGGGTTGTAGAAACGAGTGGTGCCCACCGTGCCGCCGTTATCCAGCAAGGTGGTCATGTTGGTGTCGGATGCCAGGATACCGGAAGCGATGATGCTGTCGGTGAACACGGGTTCCTGGTCCACAAATGAGCCATAGACTTCCGGGTCAAACGGGAAGCCGCCAAAAGTGCCAGTAGGCATAGGTTATCCTCCTCAGTAAATGGTGTGTGCAGCTGCTCGGCTCTTGGCCCACAAATCGGCAAAGAGCGCGGGGTTCTTGGCTTTGAGTTCCATGCGTGCCATGTAGTCCATCATTGCAAACTCTTTGGTTGTGGGGTCGCTGCCAGATGCAGCCTTGGTGTTGTTAGGTTTGGGCACGACAACCTTGCGGGAAGTCTGCCCGTCGTCCTGCGGTTCTTCGGGAGCCTTGGCGAACCAGTGCGGCTTGGTCTGAGTTTTCAGCTTGTCCACGGCTGCGCGGATGTCAGCATCCAGATTGGAGCTGCCGCGCAGTGCCGTGTCCTGAGACAGCAGGTTGATTACATCATCCGCATCGATCGCCCCCGCATCCTGCGCAGCGTTCCGGGCAAAATCGCGGAAGCGGTAATCTGCGGCCTGCTCATCAAGCTGGGTCTGCAGCTGCTGGACCTGCTGGAGTGCGGATGCCAGGTCAGACGGTTTCTGCGTACCGAATGCGGCCAGGCCCTGCTGGGCGGCGTTCAGCTGCTGCTGGAGGGCCTCCTCGCGGCTGTGTGCGGCTGCGCTGTCCCTGCCTGCCAATGTCATGACGGCGTCTACCTGGGCTTCGCTCAAGCCCTCGATTGCTCTCAGATCTTCACGTTTCATAGGTTCCTCCCTTTGGGCTACGGCATGTTTTCCGTCCTGCCACGACGACGCCCAACCCGCCCGATTCCGCTCGGCGTCAGCGATCTTGAGATTATCGTACCATGGTTTCCGGAGGAAAATGTGACAACTTTTTTCCATGCTGTGCGTCAACCGTGTCAACCATGGCAACCGATTTCCTATAAGACCCTTACGCGTGGGTATACGTGGGCGTATCCCTTATTTATTTATTATTTATATTTTATAGTAATATTTGGTTGACATTAGTTGACAAGGGTATATTAGAACGATAACTCGTGATTTACGCGTCAACCGTGTGCGTCAACCGCGTCAACCATGGCAACCAAAAACCAAAGCCCCCGGAAGCTCAAAAACTTCCAGGGGCTTTGGTCATTTAGTGAATGGTTTTCCGTGCTCTTCCAGGTAGGCGTCCATGGCTTTTTTCAGCACTCCGCTTACGGTGTCACCGTTTTCGGCAACCACCTGTTTGGCGTGGGCGGCATAGTCTCGGTGGACCTTGCAGCCCAGAACACAGCGGTTTGCTTTTTCCCAGTCATTGCGCCATTTCTTTTGTTTTTCGGTCAGTGGCATTGTCTCACCTCCTAATCGGTATTATACCACGGTACTGCTATGGTTCAACCGTACTAAATTACACAAGGATTTCGTGTACACCTTGTGCAGTTTAGCGTCTTGCAAAGTCAGGCAACCAGAGCTAACATACACACGATCCAAGAAAAAATGACGGAGGTAAACGAAAAAATGAACGAAATCCTGAATCAGAAGTTCGGCGTAGAGGTCGAGATGTACAATATCTCTCGCTCGAAAGCTGCCCAGATTGTGGCCACTACCCTGACGGAGCTGACCGGGGTATCCTGGAATTATTCGCTTCCCGGCATGCACCTGGATGAGCGAAGAATTTACCCTGTCAGCGACCCGACTCGCCACAATGTCTGGAAAATCGAATCGGATAGCTCCATCCAGGCTCGCAATGCATGGGAACGCACGGAACTGGTCAGCCCGGTTCTTACCTGGGAGCAGATGCCTTTGCTGCAGCAGATCATCCGCAACCTGCGTGCAGCAGGCGCAAGGAGCGACCCAGCGCATCAGTGCGGGGTGCATGTTCATGTTGATGGGACAGGGCATACTGCCAGGAGCCTGCTGAACCTGACCAATATCATGGCCAGCCATGAGCAGCTGCTGATTGGTTCCATCGGCATTGCACCTGCTCGGATGCGCTGGTGCCAGACGGTAGATCAGAACTTTCTGCTGGCGGTCAATGCTCGCGCGCCTCAAAGTCTGCGTGAGCTGGAGGAAGTTTGGTATGCTGCGCAGACGGGCCATGCCTACAATGTGGGGCACTATGACCAGACCCGCTATCATATGTTTTATGGCAAGAAAGCGATTATGTATCCCACGTTCCAAACTTTAATTGTACAGCGACAAAAATTATAAAAACAGTCTG
>NZ_PSQF01000108.1:0-7760 GCF_003324125.1 Subdoligranulum sp. APC924/74
GGAGCGGCCGACGAGGCTCGAACTCGCTACCTCCACCTTGGCAAGGTGGCGCTCTACCAGATGAGCTACGGCCGCATGGTGGAGAGTTTGGTTTTGTCGCGCTCTCTCCGGGCGACGAATGCTATTATATGGCATTCGATGTAAAAAGTCAAGCTTTTTTCGCCTATTTTTTCAAAAAGTCATACGTTTACTGCTTTTCTACGGTGTCCGGCCAGTTTTTCAGCAGGTCATTCAGGTCTACTTTGTACTGTTTGCCGCAAAACTGGCAGTTGACCTCGGCAATGGGGTCTTCATCGCGCAGTTTCTCCACCTCTTTTTTGCCAAGGCTGCGGATGGTGCGCTCCACGCGGTCCAGGCTGCAATCACAGCAATAGTCAATGCGGGTGGAATCCAGCAGTTCGGGGTTAAAGCCGTCCAGCGCCATATTCAGGATATCGGGAATACTTTTACCCTGCTGCAGCAGGGTAGTAATGCCGGGCATTGCGCCGATATTCTTTTCCAGGCGGGTGATCTCATCCTCGGTTGCGCCGGGCATGAGCTGCACGATAAAACCGCCCGCGCACTGCACCGTCAGATCCGGGTTGACCAGAACGCCCAGCGCGCAGACCGTTGGTGTCTGCTCACTGATGGCAAAATAGTTGGTGATATCCTCGGCAATCTCACCGGAAACCAGCGGCACCTGGCCGATATAGGGTTCCCGCATACCAAGGTCGCGGATCACATCCAGCGTGCCATCCTTACCCACGGCAGCGCCGACGTTCAGGTGGCCGTCCGCGCGCGGGGGCAGCTCCACGATAGAGTTTTCGACATAGCCTTTTACATCGCCCGCGCCGTTGGAAACGGCCAGAATACGGCCCGCCGGGCCGCCGCCCTTGATCTGTACGGTGACAGAATCAGAATCCGATTTGAGCATCTGGCCCATCATGGCAACACCGGTCAGCAGGCGGCCCAGGGCTGCGGTGGTAACGGCGCTGGTTTTGTGCAGCTGCTCCATTCGGCGCACAATGGCGGTGGAATCAATGCCATAGAACAGGATGCCGCCGTTTTCCGAAATGCCGCGCAGCAGGTTGCTGCTGTTTTCATTTTTTGTTTCACACATAGAATCAATGACCTCCCGAAGCAGGGGTGCGGCGGTTAGGCCGGGTTGCCGTCTGCTTCCTGTGTATACTGCTTGACTGCCGTGATGATCCAGCGCTGGCTGTCCGGCCGGACAGGGCCAAAGCTTTCGCCATCGGCAATTTTGACCGGGTCAAAGCCGTATCTGGTTAGCAGCGCTTTGACGGTATCAAGCGGGTAGCTGTATTCCGAGAAAGATTCATGGAAGTCTTCCCCGGTATCTTTATAGTGGATATCAATGCTGAGGTCCACGCGACCTGTCTGTGGGTCATAGCGGTTGCTCCAGCGGCAGGCGGCGTCATCCTCATCAAAATCAAAAGTCTGGCCGGAAAGCACTTTTTCATGCTTATAGGGTGTGTTCAGGTCAAACACAAAAACGCCGTCTTTTTCCATAAAGAACGCGGCTTTTGCGATGGCCTTTTCAAAGTTTTCCAGCGGACCGATGTGGTTATAGGTATCGAAAGTGGAAACCGCGGCGCGGATGGTTCCGTACAGGTCCAACTGCAAAAGGTCCTGGCACAGCAGCATGGGGTTGGTCAGCGGCAGGCCAAGGGCATCGGCTTTGTCCCGCAGGACGCTGAGCATCTCTTCCGAAACGTCAATGCCGATCATATCGTACCCAGCCTGGGCCAGCATCAGGGTCAGCTCGCCGGTGCCGCAGCCGAAATCTGCCACAATGCCATCCTGGATGCCGTGGGCTTTCAGCTCCCCGGTCACATAGGCGAACAGCGCATCATAATCAGCTGCGCCGTTGAACTCGTCATAAAAATAGGCAAATTCCTGATACGCCATGGTTTAGGCCTCCGGTGCCAGGCAGGCATCCAGATACTGGCGCAGTTCTTCGACCCCGGTCCCCTTTTCGGCGCTGGTCAAAAACACCTGCTTGCAGCCATAGGGGGCGCAGGTGATGCGGAACTCTTCCAGCTGGGCGGTCATCTCAGATTTTTTGAGCTTATCCGCCTTGGTCAGCGCCACAACAAAGGGAATCCGGTGGAAGTGCAGGTATTCCATCATCTGCACATCGTCCGCGCTGGGGGCATGGCGGCTGTCCAGCAGCTGCACCAGCACATTCAGCGCGCGGTCCGCTTCAAAATAGCTGTTGATCAGCTCGTCCCAGCGCTCACGATCCGCATTGGACACCTTGGCGTAACCATAGCCGGGCAGGTCCACAAAATAGGCGGTATCCACACGGTAAAAGTTGATGGTTGCCGTTTTGCCCGGCGTTGCGCTGACGCGCGCCAGATTTTTGCGGTTGCACAGCCTGTTGATCAGGCTGGATTTGCCCACGTTGGAACGGCCGGAAAAGACAAATTCCGGGCGGTCGCTTTCCGGCAGCTGGCTGGAAAGGCCATAGGATGCCTGAAATTCACTGCGATTATAATTCATAAATACAACTCCCTTTTCCGGCTTTTCCGCGTTGGTCACATCACGGCAGCAGGTTCCTTGGCGGTGCTCTGCTCGGTTGCGATCAGCTGGGTAGCCTGCGGCATGGTGCGTTTGTGGGCAGCGGATGCTGCGGGCAGGATGAGTGCATGTTTGAGCACCTGAGAAAGGTCACTGACGGGGATGAACTTGACGGCCTTTTTGACCTCCTCATCCACCTCGTACAGGTCGGGCTTGTTGGCTTCAGGGATGAGCACGGTGGAAATGCCCTCGCGGAAGGCTGCCATGCTCTTTTCTTTCAGGCCGCCGATGGGCAGAACATTGCCGTGCAGGGTGATTTCGCCCGTCATGGCAAGGTTGTGGCGAACCGGAATCTCGGACAACGCAGAAATCAGCGCGGTGGTCAGGGTGACACCGGCGGAGGGGCCATCCTTGGGTACAGCGCCTTCGGGGGCATGGATATGGATATCGGTGTTCTTGAACTTATCCGGCGCAATGTGGTAGGTTTCGGCATGCACGCGGGCATAGGTCAATGCCAGGTGAGCGCTCTCTTTCATTACATCGCCCAGGCTGCCGGTGATCTCCACCTTGCCGGATCCGTTGGGGATGATGGAAACTTCGATGGGAAGCATCTCTCCGCCCACGCTGGTCCAGGCCAGGCCGTTGGCAATGCCAACAGCATCGGTGCGGGAAATAAAGGTCGGCTTGACCTTTTCGGGACCGAGCATTGCTTTGACCATGGCAGGGGTAACATTGATCTTATCTTTTTCCCCTGCGGCGATCTTTTGAGCGCACTTGCGCAGCACGGCGGTGATGGTGCGCTCCAGAGTACGCACGCCGGCTTCGCGGGTGTAGCCGTCAATGATCTCATACAGCGCCGCCGGGGCCATGGTAACGCGGGATTCCAGGCCGTTATTTTTGAGCTGTTTGGGCAGCAGATGGCGGCGGGCGATGTTGAACTTTTCCACGCGGGTATAGCTGGGCAGTTCAATCACATCCATACGGTCATACAGCGGGCCGGGAATGTGGGAAGCATCGTTGGCGGTGGTAATGAACAGCACGTTGCTGAGGTCAAACGGGATATCAAGATAGTTATCCTTAAAAGTCTTGTTCTGTTCAGGGTCCAGCACTTCCAGCAGGGCGCTGGAAGGATCGCCGCGGTAGTCCCCTGCCAGCTTGTCGATCTCATCCAGCAGGATGACCGGGTTGGAGGACTTGGCGGTATTGATGGCGCTGATGATGCGGCCGGGCATTGCGCCGATGTATGTACGGCGGTGGCCGCGGATCTCGGCTTCGTCATGCACGCCGCCAAGGCTCATGCGGGCAAAGTTGCGGTCCATGCAGGCGGCAACGGAGCGCGCAATGGAGGTTTTGCCGACACCCGGAGGGCCGACCAGGCAGATGATCTGGCCCTTGACATCCGTATTGAGCTGGCGGACGGCCAGAATTTCCAGAATGCGCTCCTTGACCTTTTCCAGACCATAGTGGTCATGGTCCAGCACCTTGCGGGCATGGGCCTGGTTCAGATCATCCTTGGTAAAGGTGTGCCAGGGCAGGCCGATGACGGTATCCAGATAGCTGCGAATCACGCTGATCTCAGCCTGGTTGCCGGCCATTTTGCCAAGGCGCTCGCATTCTTTCAGCAGCTTTTCCTCGCTGGCGGCATCCAGGTGCAGGTCCTGAATCTTCTGGGCATACTTTTCCGCTTCGGCACGGGTATCTTCGGCATCGCCCAGTTCTTCGCTGATGATGTGCATCTGTTCCCGCAGGTAGTAATCGCGCTGGTTTTTATCCATCTGGACGTTCACTTTATCGTCCAGTTCTTTCTCAATGGCCAGCACTTCACATTCCTGGCGCATCACAAGCAGGAGCTTTTCCAACCGGCTGGGGATGGAATTTTCCTGCAGAATGGTCTGCTTGTCCTCATATTTCAGCAGCAGGTTGGCCGGCATATATTCGCTCAGGTAGAGCGGATTATCCGAGGAGACGATGTTATACACCACATCCTTGGAGATTTGCGGGCTGTAGGAGAGATACTCCTCAAAGCACTCTTTCAGGCTGCGAACCAACGCCTCGGTCTGGGTGCGCTTATCTGGTGCCACACCGCGCACGGGAGCGGGGCGGACATCAGCCTGCAGGTATTTGCCACTGGCATCCAAGTCCAGCAGTTTAGCACGGGACTTTCCTTCTACCAGTACCTTGACCAGATCTTCGGATACACGCAGCACCTGCTTAATTTCCGAAATGACGCCATAGGCATACAGATCCTGGGCAGTGGGCTCCTCGGTCTCCATATCCTTTTGTGCAATCAGAAAAATATTGCTGTTGGCGTGCATGGCAGCCTCGATGGCGGCAATGGACTTCTGGCGGCCCACCTCAAAGTGGACCACATTATTGGGGAACACCACCAGCCCGCGCAGTGCAACCACCGGCAGGTGCATGGCGTTATGGGCCACACGAACCCTTACTTTTGCTTCTGACATATCTTTCCCTCCCCGGGCCAGCTGGCCGCGGATTTTATTTCAAGTACGGCAATCAGCGCTTTGTTCTGGCGCGTTTGCCATGGTTTTATTTTGCTTTTGCCTGCATCGGGCATTCGTACAGCCCACGGATGACCGCGCTGCCGCAGGCAGGCCGCGGCAGCAGCACATTCAACGCAGATGGCAGAACTTCCGCTTTCAACTCCATCACCGGGGCACACTCGCCATCAATTGTGGCAATGATGGGGCGGTTGTCCAGCACCTGCATTTCCACGCTGCGGGCACGGTAAAAGGTCATAAAGCTGCGGAACTCCGGCACGATGGTATCGGCATCCTGCATGTGCCGCCCGGCTTTGTATTTGGCCAAAATTCCCGCAACCTGAATGCGGGAGATGGGTTTGACCAGCACAATATCAAGCAGGCCGTCATCCATGGCTGCATAGGGCGCAGCCTGATAACCGCCGCCGTAATAGCCGCCATTACAGATGGCCGCCATCATATAAGTACCGGTATACTCTTTGCCGTCGATCGCAACGCGCAGCTTGTGGCCGAAGCGGCTGAGCATAGCCTGTAGAATCGAGAGCGTATAGGCTGCTGTTCCCCCGCATCCCGGCAGCCGCCGGAATTTTGGGATGCCATATGCCACCTGAGCGTCCAGCCCGGCGGCGCAGATATCGATTCCGATACCAAGGGATGTTTGCAGCAGGTCCACCCGGCAGGGCTGTGCCTGCAGCTGGGCGGCAAAATCTAAAAAAGGCGCTTGACCCGCCGCGCCGAAGTTGCGCACATAGTCGTTCCCGCTGCCGCAGGGCACACAGCCGACCGCTACACTCGCGCTGCCTGCCGCGCCCTGAACCAGCTCGTTCAGCGTTCCATCTCCACCGCAGGCATACAGCGCCACCGGGGTACCGGATGCCGCATACCGGCGGGCTGCTTCGCGAGCCTGACCGGCATACTGTGTGACAACAATTTGAGGCTGGGGCAGCTGGAGCTGGCGGGCCGCCGCCTGGATCCGGGGCACAAGCTCTGCGCTTGCATCCCGTTTTCCTGCAACGGGGTTGATGAAAAATACCTGTTCCACCGCGGTGCTCCTTCTGCCCAATCGGAACCGCTTTGCCCTTCACGGGGGTAGCAGCTCTTATTTCTGGCTCCAAAAATACAGAATATATTGTATCTGGTTTGGCTGTAAATAGCAAGTGCTTACTACAAGATGTTACAATTTGTGCGGATAAAATTCACAAGATGTTCGATTTTGTCCGATTTGTCCGCTCCATTTTTGCCTGCTGTTATTCGCGCGGGCGGGCCAGGGCATCGCGGCGGAACGCCTGCATGGCGGCTTCGTCCTCAAAGCTGGCAATGTACAGCTGGTCCCCCATTTCGCGGGCCAGAACTTCCGGCAGGCGCGGAGCCGCGTTCAGGCAGGAGCGGTACTTTTTCAGCAGCTCCTCATGCGGCATGCGGTAGCGCAGTTCATCGTGGCGGCCCGCACAGCAGCAGTAGCGGTGGTAACGCGCCAGCGGATGGTGCGCAGCGCCGAATGCCACCATATCGGCCCAAATCTGGTACAGGTCCAGCCCGCCGGCATAGTTGAGCATATCCACCGTATAGCCGCCAGCCGGGCGCATGTTGACTTCCAGCCCCAGGATATCCCCCGCATTGCCCAGACTGGGCTTGGCGGTTTTCAGGCGGAAGAATTCCAGATGGAAAAAGCGGCTTTTGGCATCAAAGGCTTTCAAGGCAGCTTCGCCCATTTTGCGCAGTTCGGGGCTGATTTCCGGTGCAACATAGTACCACATCGGCTTTTTGCCATGGGCAATCTCCATGATGCTGTCCGGCGTAACATGGCTGGCGGCATAGATCGGCTCGGCATTGGCATCGGCCACGCCGTCAAAGGTCACGATCTCACCATCCACAAATTCTTCCAGGATATAGTTGGCCGCATTGGGGCCCTCCTGCTGGAAAAATCTGTTCAACTCGGTTTTATTCTTGAACTTATGGGTGCCGTTTGCCCCCACGCCGTTATCTGGCTTGGCAATGACGGGCCAGCCGACAGTTTTGGCGAAAGCCTGGGCCTCCGTTACATCTGCCGTCACACACCAGCGGGCGGTGGGGATACCGGCTTTCTGGTAGTAGGTTTTCATCACGGATTTGCGCTTAAACTTTTCGATCTCAGCGGATTTAATACCGGTGGTGATATTAAAATCTGTCCGCAGGCGGGCATCCTGTTCCAGCCAATATTCATTGTTGCTTTCTACCCAGTCGATCTTGCCATACTTGAAAGTGAAAAAGCCCATGGCGCGCAGCATTTCATCATAGTTTTCCATGTTGTCCACACGGTAATACTCGGTCAGTGCGCTTTTGAGCAGGGCGGGCAGCGTTTCGTAAGGGGCATCGCCAATGCCAAGCACATTTACGCCATTGGCACGCAGGCGGTCACAAAAATTCCAGTAATTTTCCGGGAAATGCGGTGAAATAAAAACAAAATTCATTTTTCCTGTACCCCTTTTCCGGCCACCGCAGCGGCATGAAACTTTATTATTTTGTATAATTTTACATTATATCCACTGTTGCGGCGGGATGCAAGGTGTTTTTCGCCCACGGTGGATTGCTGCCATGCCCGGCATGGGGCAGAAATGGCATGGTTTGCGTTGATATTTTACTGCGTGTATATTATAATAAAGTTGTTTTATTGTTTGATATTTAGGGCAACACCGCACAATTCCCGCCTTGCGGCTTAAGCACCGCTCCGGCAGCTGCGGCACGGCATCTGCGTTGCCAAAA
>NZ_PSQF01000109.1:0-7655 GCF_003324125.1 Subdoligranulum sp. APC924/74
GGTACCGCAACCCGACATTATCGAGCATTTTGGCAACGCAGATGCCGTGCCGCAGCTGCCGGAGCGGTGCTTAAGCCACAAGGCGGGAATTGTGCGGTGTTGCCTTAAACCATAAATAAACAGCAGCCCCGCCGGAACGCACCCCCGGCGGGGCTGCTGCTTTGCTGCGCGGCAGGGAGCAAAACAGTAAAAAAAGTTCTTGACAACCTTTGTGGATGGTGCTATTCTTTAGCTGTTAAAAGCATTGATCGGGAAAAGTACCATCCAATAGCTGCACAGAGAGCCGGGCCATGAGCTGGAAGCCCGGACAGGGAAGGGATGCGAAAGAACACCCGTTAGCTGCAAACCCAAAGCGGGCATTCCCCGCAAGTAAGGGCGCCGCACCGCCGCGCGTTAAAACGGCAGCGTTTCAAAGGTGAACGTGTACGGAAAAAGTGACCGTATGCCATTATTCGGGCTGCGGTAATTTAGGTGGCACCGCGGATCAAGACAGCGATTCGTCCTAATACAAGGACGAAGTGGGCTGTCTTTTTTTGTTACCATTTCGCAGGGAAGAAATACTGGTGTAAATGGAAAAAGGAGTGTTACCAAATGTGCTGTGTATTAGGGTATGCCGGGCATGATCTGTCCAAAGAAAAATTTACCGAATTGTTGATGCGTACTGCTTCCCGCGGGCCGGATGACCAGCGTGTGGCAGAAACTGAGTTTGGCCTGCTGGGCTTTGGCCGTTTGGCCATTATGGGTCTGACCCCGGAAGGCATGCAGCCCTTCTTCCGCGGCAACGACTGTGTTGTCTGCAACGGCGAACTGTATGGCTTCCGCCCGGTCAAAAAAGAGCTGGAAGCTGATGGCTACACCTTTGAGTCGGATTCTGACTGCGAGATCATCCTGCCGCTGTATTACAAGTACGGCCTGGATATGTTCAATCATCTGGATGCCGAGTTCGCCATGATTTTGTACGACAGCCGCAAAAAATGGCTGATCGCTGCGCGTGACCCCATCGGTATCCGCCCGCTGTTCTATGGTTATAGCAAATCCGGCCACATCGCCTTTGCTTCCGAGGCCAAGAACCTGATCGGCCTGTGCAAAAAGATCTATCCGTTCCCCATCGGCAGCTATTACTGCAACGGCAAGTTTGTGCGCTACTGCGATATTGCCGATACCCCCGCTTACAACACCGATGATATGGACACCACCCAGACCAAGATCCGCGAAAAGCTGGTGGCCGGTGTGGATAAGCGGTTGGACGCCGACACTCCGGTGGGTTTCCTGCTTTCCGGCGGCCTGGATTCCAGCCTGGTGTGTGCCATTGCCGCCAAAAAGCTGGGCAAGCCCATCCGCACCTTTGCCATTGGCATGAGCGAGGACGCCATTGACCTGAAGTACGCCAAGCAGGTGGCGGATTACCTGCACGCCGACCACACCGAGGTCATCATCAACAAGGAAATTGTGCTGAACGCGCTGGAAGAAGTTATCGCCATGCTGGGCACCTGGGATATCACCACCATCCGCGCTTCGGTTGGCATGTATCTGGTGTGCAAGTACATCCATGAGCATACCGATATCCGTGTGCTGCTGACTGGCGAAATTTCGGATGAGCTGTTCGGTTACAAGTACACTGACTTCGCCCCCTCCGCCCACGAGTTCCAGGCAGAAAGCCAGAAGCGCATCCGTGAGCTGTTCATGTACGATGTGCTGCGCGCAGACCGTTCCATCAGCGTCAACAGCCTGGAAGCCCGCGTGCCGTTCGGTGATCTGGATTTTGTCAAATATGTCATGTCCATTGACCCGGCCCGCAAGATGAACATTTACAACAAGGGTAAGTACCTGCTGCGCAAAGCCTTTGAGGGTGACTGGCTGCCGGAAAGCATCCTTTGGCGTGAAAAGGCAGCGTTCTCGGACGCCGTGGGACATTCCATGGTGGATGACATCAAGGAGTATGCCGAGAGCTATTACACCGACCGTGAGTTTGCCGAAAAGAGCGGCAAGTATGCCTACTGCCGCCCCTTTACCAAGGAAAGCCTGCTCTACCGTGAAATTTTTGAAAAGTATTACCCCGGCCAGGCAGAGATGATCGTGGATTACTGGATGCCCAACAAGGCATGGCCCAACTGCGCCGTCAACGATCCCAGTGCCCGCGTGCTGAAAAACTACGGCGATTCCGGTAAATAATTTTACGAGGGCTTTGTGTTCCTTCTTTGAAAAGAAAGAACTGAAGAAACTTTAATAATATAGATTAAAGGCACCCCCGCCGTGGATGCACAACTCCGCGGCGGGGGTGCGTTCTATACGCTGCCACTTGCCCCAAACCGGGGGATAGGCTATAATGAAGGAACCAAACAAAAGGAGCATTTTTGCATGAACATCCGTCCCGCGCAGCAGGGTGATTTGCCCGCGCTACTTGAAATATTTGCCCATGCCCGCGCTTTTATGGCACAGACCGGCAACCCCACCCAGTGGCCCGCTACCTACCCCGGCGCAGAGCTGATGCAGCAGCAGATCGCCCGCGGCGTCTGCTATGTTCTGGAGGGTAATGCCCGCCCGGAGGCAACGTTCTGTTACATTCCCGGCCCGGAACCGACTTATGCCGAAATCTATGATGGTGGCTGGCCGGATGATGCTCCCTATGCCACCATCCACCGCATGGCATCGGCCGGGCGGGTGCATGGGGCGGCGGCAATCTGCTTTGCCTGGTGCGCGGCCCGCGGCCTGCCCCTGCGCGCCGATACCCACGCGGACAACAAAGTAATGCAGCACCTGCTGGAGAAAAATGGCTTTGTGCGCTGCGGCAATATTACACTGGCGGATGGAACTTCCCGCATTGCCTACCATTGCACTGTGCCGCCGCGCGGGGGCAAACAGCAAACTGCTGCCCAGGCCGCCGCAGCGCTGGCCCAGGCAGCCAAAGCTCTGCCCAAACCAGCCGACGGCCCGCTGCTGGTTGCATTGGATGGCCGCTGCGCCGCGGGCAAAACCACCATTGCCGCCCAGATGGCCCGGCAATACGGCTGGGGTGTGGTGCACTTGGATGACTTCTTTTTGCAGCCGATCCAGCGCACCCCCCAGCGCATGGCGGAGCCCGGCGGCAACCTGGACCGCGAACGCCTGATTGCCGAGGTGCTGGAACCCCTGCGCGCCGGGCAGCAGGGGAGCTACCGCCTGTTTGACTGCCGCACAATGGCGCTTGCCCCCGGCACTGTACCGCTGCCCCAGACGCCGATCATTTTGTTGGAAGGTTCCTACTCCTGCCACCCGGACCTGTGGAATTACTGCGCCTTGCACGCCTTTGTGGATGTGGAGCCTGCCGAGCAGCTGCGCCGCCTTGCTGCGCGCGCCCCGGAAAAGCTGGAAGATTTCAAAACCAGATGGATCCCCAAAGAGGAAACCTATTTTGCACATTTCCAGATCCCGGAACGGTGCGAGGTGAAGGTATAATTACGGCACGTTTTGTAAGCCCCTGCCGGCCTATAAAATGCTGTCAGGGGGGGGGATGCCCTTATCCCGCCACGAAAAATCATAAATGGTTTGCTGTGCACCTAAAAAATATTTGCAGGGGACGATGCTTGCATCGCCCCGGAGTGTTTGTCCGGTGAGGAACATTTGAAAGAATGCGTTGCTTATTTTGGGCGGGGGGCATACACATCCAAATATAATATAATAAAACCAAAAATCCCGGCACGATTTTCATTCCAAAATCATGCCGGGATCTTTATTATTCTATGCGAAGCCGATTAAAGTTTTTCGCCGAAGCCTTTTTTCAAAAAGGCTGGAAAGGCAAACTTAACATCAACCCTTGCTCTTTTTGCTGGTGGCCTTCATGCGCAGGTCGTGGTCCAGGATGCGCTTGCGGATGCGCAGGTTCTCCGGAGTAACTTCCAGCAGCTCGTCCGGTGCCAGGAATTCCAGGCAGCCTTCCAGGCTGAACTTGGTCACGGGGATCAGGCGCAGAGCATCGTCACTGCCGGATGCACGGGTGTTGGTCAGGTGCTTGGTCTTGCACACGTTGACGGTGATGTCCTCACCGGTCGGGGTGTAGCCAACAACTTCGCCCTCGTAAACCTTTTCGCCTGCGGTCACAATCAGGGTGCCGCGCTGCTGGGCATTGAACAGACCGTAAGTGACGGCATCGCCGGTATCAAAGCTGATCAGGGAGCCGCTGGAACGGGTGGCAATGGGGCCGCACCATTCTTCGTAACCATCAAAAATGGTGTTCATGATGCCTTCGCCGTGGGTGTCGGTCAGGAACTGGCTGCGGTAGCCAAACAGGCCGCGGCTGGGCATACGGAACTCCAGACGGGAACGGTTGTTCATCATCTGCATGTTCATCAGGATGGCCTTGCGGGCGCCCAGAGCGGTCATAACGTTGCCCTGATAGGTTTCCGGCACGTCAATCACAACGCGCTCCATGGGCTCCATGGTCTTGCCGTTCTCCTCATGGGTCAGAACATGCGGGGGGCTGACCTGCAGCTCGTAACCTTCGCGGCGCATGGTCTCAATCAGGATGGACAGGTGCATTTCGCCACGGCCCATTACGCGGAAGGAATCGTTGGTGGCAGAATCTTCCACACGCAGGGCAACGTCCTTCAGCAGCTCGCGCTGCAGGCGGTCACGGATCTGGCGGCTGGTGACGTACTTGCCTTCCTTGCCGGCAAACGGGGAATCGTTGACGGAGAAGGTCATCTCAACGGTAGGATCGTTGATCTTAACAAAGGGCAGTGGCTCAACCTTGCTGGGGTCGCACACGGTGTTGCCGATGGAAATATCGGGCAGACCGGCAAAGGCAACAATATCACCGGCAGCGGCCTGCTCAATGGGCTCGCGGCCGTTTGCCTTAAAGTCAAACAGCTTGGTGATGCGGCCGGTCATGTGCAGGTCGGGGTTGTGCCAGTCGCAAACCTGAACAGCCTGGCCAACCTTGATGATACCGTTCTGCACGCGGCCAACGCCCATGCGGCCCACAAAGTCGTTGTAGTCCACGCTGGAAACCAGCATCTGCATCGGGGCTTCGGGTTCACCCTCCGGCGGGGTAACGTACTTCAGGATGGTATCAAACAGCGGCTTCAGGTCGGTGCCGTTTTCGGGGTGGGTCCAATCATAGCTGGCGGTGCCGTTACGGCCGGAGCAGAACACCATCGGGCTGTCCAGCTGCTCGTCGGTAGCGCCCAGGTCCATCAGCAGCTCCAGGATCTCGTCAATAACTTCCTGAATGCGGGCGTCGGGACGGTCGATCTTGTTGACGGCAATGACCAGAGACAGATTTTGCTGCAAAGCTTTCTGCAAAACAAAACGGGTCTGGGGCATGCAGCCTTCGGCTGCGTCAACCAGCAGCAGAACGCCGTTGACCATTTTCAGCACGCGTTCTACCTCGCCGCCAAAGTCGGCGTGGCCCGGGGTGTCAACAATGTTGATCTTGACGCCTTTATAGACGCAGGAGCAGTTCTTTGCCAGGATGGTGATGCCGCGTTCACGCTCGATGGCGCCGGAGTCCATCACGCGCTCAGCAACCTGCTGATTGGAGCGGAATGCGCCGGACTGCTTCAGCATCTGATCCACGAGGGTGGTCTTGCCATGGTCAACGTGGGCGATAATGGCAATATTGCGAAGATTTTCTTGGATCATAACCTACGATACCTCTTTATACTTTCAAAATCTGGGGTTTGGTGCACGAACATAGGTTGCGGCAGGGGCTAACATCCCAACTGCAGCACACTTATACTATATTGTACGGCACCATGATGAAATTGTCAAGAATCGTAAATTGTTTTTTCTTATGGTATAATTAAAAATAATCGTGGGGAATTGCGCGGTTTTCTGGTTATTCTACCAACAACATGGTTTGCGGTAAATAACCCAAAAGAGGGGAAAGGCCGCTGCATATACCCCTTGCATTGATTGGGAAAGGGAAGAACTATGCCAAAGACACGCCGTAAGGTCAACATCATTGGTCACCGCAACCCGGATACAGACTCTATCTGCTCTGCGCTGGCCTATACCTACCTGAAAAACCAGCTGGGGGATGCTGTGTACGAAGCCCGCCGTGCCGGGCAGATCAACCGCGAAACCGCCTTTGTGCTCAAGCATTTTGGGGTGGAGCCGCCGCGCCTGTGTACCGATGTCAGCCCCCAGGTGAAGGACATCGACATCCGCGAGCAGCCCGGCATTGATAAGGAAATGAGCATCCGCGCCGCATGGAGCATGATGCGCGACACCGAGATCGATACCTTGTGCGCCATTGACGAGGATAAAGAACTGCTGGGCCTGATCACCGTTAAGGACATTGCCAATGCCAATATGGACCTATTTGATACTGAGGTTCTGGCAAAATCCCAGACGAGCTACAAAAACGTGCTCAGCACCCTGGAAGGCGAAATGCTGCTGGGCGACCCCGATGCCTGCATTACCTCCGGCCGCATTTTTATTGGCACCAGCCCGGAAATTATGGATGGTGCCGTGAACCCCGGTGATATTGTGCTGGTGTCCAACCGGTACGAAGTGCAGATGTGCGCCATTGACTGTGGCGCTGGTGCCATTGTTGTCTGCTGCGGCTCTGCTGTGCCGCGTACCATTTTGGCCCGCGCACAGGAAAAAGGATGCATTGTCATTACCACCCCGTTTGATACGTACGCCGCCGCCCGCCTGATTTCCACCGCCGCCCCGGTGCGCCACTTTATGCGCAGCAAGAACCTGTTGGAATTCAGCGTGAATACTGCAGTGGAAGACGCCCGCAAGGTCATGGCCAATGTGCGCCACCGCTATTTCCCCATCCTGGATGCCAATGGCAAATATTGCGGTGTCATCAGCCGCCGTAATTTGTTGAATGTGCACCGCAAGCAGGTCATTATGGTGGACCACAACGAGCGCGGTCAGGCTGTGGATGGTCTGGAGCAGGCGGAGATTCTGGAGATCATCGACCATCACCGTCTTGGTGCACTGGAAACTGCCGGGCCGGTGTATTTCCGCAATGAGCCGGTTGGCTGCACCGCTACTATCATCAGCCGCATGTATGAAGAGCACGGTATAGAGATCCCACCCCAGATTGCAGGCCTGCTGCTTTCCGCTATTCTGTCGGACACGCTGATGTTCCGTTCGCCTACCTCCACGCCGCTTGACCAGCACATTGCCGAAAAGCTGGCCAAGATCGCGGGCGAGGAGATCCCCACCTATGCGGAGCAGATGTTTGAAGCCGGCGCCGACCTGACGGGCCGCACGGCGGACGATGTGTTCTTCTCTGACTTTAAGGTATTCAGCCGCGGCGATGCCAAGTTCGGCGTTGGCCAGGCTATTTACATGACCTCCAACTCCCGCTCGGCGGCAGAAGCGCTCATCACGCCATTTTTGCCGGAAGCACTGGCCCAGGCCGGTGTGCCCATGGTGTTCTTTATGTGCACCGATATGCGTGCCCAGGCCACAGACCTGCTGTTCTGCGGCCAGCAGGCGGAAGAAATTGTGCGCAGCGCATTCCATGTGGAAACCAAGGACGGCAAAGCTGTGCTGCCCGGGGTTGTCAGCCGCAAAAAGCAGCTGATCCCCCCGCTGATGGCGGCATTGCAGGCACTGCAAGCGTAAGTTAGGAGTTAGGGCAACACCGCACAATTCCCGCCTTGCGGCTTAAGCACCGCTCCGGCAGCTGCGGCACGGCATCTGCGTTGCCAAAA
>NZ_PSQF01000010.1:0-58912 GCF_003324125.1 Subdoligranulum sp. APC924/74
CGGACACCTTTCTGTGGGAAAATCATTTCCGTGTACATTCCCACTTGCAGGTAGTTTCGCCCTAACCTCGACATATCTTCTTGTGTCAAGTAGGGACTAAAAAAATTTTGAGAATTTACAAGCCGTTCATAGGTGGACAACCACCCGTGAACGGCTTGCGTTTCTCTATGCTCTTTTGCCGTTCTTTGTGCGACGTTTCTTATACGCCGCTTCAAACGCCTCCATCATCGGAGTGACCGGAAGCTCGTTGTCAGGCTTGGACAGATACTCGAACCGGATGCCGTTCTCCCGGAACTTTCGCTCAAACCTCATGAAAGAGGAAGTGTCCCGGCTGATTCGCGAGGTGTCGCGGGTGAGGATCGTACCGATGTCCTGACGCTTTGCTTCATTCAGCAGGAAGTTCATGATACCTTCCGTATGGACGCCGGAGATGCCGTCTGCCGCCACAGCAGCAGCCACCTCATAGCCTTTGTCCTTCGCATAGCGTTCCAGCTCTTCCCGCTGGTCTGCTGCCGCAAGCTGATCCGCACAGGCAACGCGGATATAAAGAAATACTTTCATTTGGTTTCTCCTTCTGAGGTAGTGAGGAAGTCCTTGACCTTCCAGACGATTTCTATGTTGTCAAGATCGTAAATGTAGACCGCAGAAATGAATGCGTGGGTCAGCTCATAGGTCAGAGCTTTGCAGTCGGCGTACTGTTCGCAGACCGCATCCAGCTTTTCATCTGAACAGGCGGTCTCGGAGTCAAGCTCCTTCATCCGCTCGTGACTGCGCTGGATTGCTCCATCGTTTTCAGCAATCTTCACATCCGCTGCCGCCTTCTGCTGAATGTACGCCTCCTTCGTGATTCTTCCGGCTGCATACTTCTCGTAGAGCCTCAGCTTGGACGCCTTGTGCTGCTCGTTCTGCTTTTGCAGAGTGCGGATTTTATCAGCACATTCCTTGATGGCAGATTTCCGCAGATCACCGACTTCGCGGTTCTGTATTGCTTCCTTCTGTGCCAAAGCAAGAAACTGAGTAAGGGCATGGAAGACAACCTTCTCAATATCCATTTCCGGAAAGCTCCTGCCAACCGGACAGTCTGTGTTTCCGTTGTTGACCGAGTGAATGCACTGGAAGTATCGAATGCCAGCCTTGTTCTTTCGGCGTGTCATAGCACGTTTACAGTTACCGCAGCGGACGAGTCCCTTGAGCGGATAGTCATGCTGCTTGCGCGTGGGATTCCGTCCTCCGCCTCGAATGACCTTCTGAGCAAGCTCAAAGTCTTCCTTGCTGATAATAGCTTCATGCGTTCCTTCTACGATAATCGGCTCATTGACAACACGCTTTTTTGAGCCGACACCGCAGGACTTCATTTTGCGGCTGACCAGTGTTCCGGTGTAAACAAGGTTCTTGAGAATGTTATAGACCATCACGGTTTCCCAACTGATTTTCTCGCTCATGTTACTGAACTTCTTCTTGTCGGGATGCTTGCTCTTGAAGTATTGCCCCGGCGTCGGGATGCCTTCATCATTCAGGCTGCGGGCGATCTGAGAGGTGTTGCTGCCTTCCAGCGCCTCGCGGAAAATACGACGGATCACATCAGCCGCCTCCGGGTCTACGGCAAGTTTGTTCCGAATGGTGGGATGCAGGACGTAGCCGTATGGGGCGTAGCCACCGACATACTTGCCCTGCTTCATCATCTGGATTTTTGCCGATGTGGTCTTTACGGAAAGGTCTTTGCTGTATGCGGCGTAGATGATGCTGCGCATAACCACTTCCAGACCGCCCGTTGTGCCTTTGTAATCGTCGCTGTCATAGCCGTCGTTGATGGAAATAAAGCGGACGCCCATGAATGGAAAAGTGCATTCCAGATAGTTCCCCGTTTCAATGTAGTCACGAGAAAAGCGGGAAAAGTCTTTGACGCAGATCAGATCGATTTCGCCGCGCTTGACCTTCTCCATCATCTGCGTGAACTGAGGACGGTGAAAGTTCGTGCCGGTATAACCGTCATCCGCAAACTCAGACCGCTGACAGTGAGACAACTCCGGATGATTGTCGAGAAAGCGATTGATGAGCATACGCTGGTTGCCGATGCTGTCACTTTCCGCCTTGCTGCCATAGCCGGTATCTTCATCAGCCATTGAGAGGCGGATGTAGATGCCGATGTTGTATTCCTTGCTCATTTACATCGCCTCCTGTACTTCCTTGATACTCTGAACGGTCAGAGCGTAAATATCGCCGTATTTCATGACCAGCTCGATTGAGCCGTCCTCATGGACTTTCACAAGCTCTACGGACTCGTCAACTAACTCCTGAGAGAGTTTTGCTGCGCCGCTGGCAGATTTCATCAGCGTGAGCCACTTATTGTCCTCGGACATTGCCTCGGCAAACTTTACCTTCCGCTGAACCGCTTCATCCAACCGCCGTGAAAGATCGACATACTGCTCATCGTAGGCTTTCTTGGCAAAGGCGTATTCCTCTTCATCGAGAACGCCTTCCGTGAAGTCCTCATAGAGACGGGTACGCTTCTTGGAAATACCGCTGAGTTTCAGATTCAGGCTTGTAATGAGCGCATTCTGCTGATCTCGGATGCTGCGTTCACCTTCGCTGTTTCTCAGTTTGGCAAGCAGCTTGTCGTAATTGAGAGCCGCCTTGACTTGAAGCTGAATCGCCGCAAGCACATCGGCTTCGAGTTTGTCCTGCCGCGTATAGTGTGGCGTACAGAGATTGCCGCGCTTGACGGATGAACTGCACTCATAGAAGGCGTACCATGCGCCGTCCTTGCGCTTGTCAACGCGCTTGCGATGGAAGTAGAGCTTTTTGCCGCAGTCTGCGCAGACGATTTTGCCTTCAAAGAGATTGATCAGCGTAGCGCGGATTTCTTCCGTGCGCTCCATCTTCTCAACCCTTGTCCTTGCAGCAGCGTTCCGCATTTCTCGTACCTTCTGGAAGTCCTCACGGGAGATAATCGCCTCGTGAGTATTGGGAAAAACAATCCATTCCTCACGGTCAATGTGCTGATTCTTGACGCCCTTGTAGATGGCGTTCAGCGTCCGTCCGAGAACGGTATCTCCGACGTAATGGGGATTATCCAGAATGGTAGTCAGTGAAGACTTGTTCCAAATCTTCTTTGCCGTAGCATTGCCTGTGCGGACGCCGACCTGATACTTCTGAAACTCCGGATTGGGCGCGTTCATTGCATCAAGCCGGTCTGCAATCGCAGGAAGGGACAGTCCTTCAATTTTCCATTGGAAAATCTTCCGGACAATCGGTGCGGTTTCTTCATCGAAAACCATATTGCTGTGTTCTTCATCCCAGCGATAACCATACGGGAGATTGCGCTTCTTGAACTCTCCACTTTCCATCTGTGCTTTGAGCGCAGTAGAAACCTTGCGGGAGATGTCCTTCGAGTAAAGGGTGTTGATCATGTTTTGCAGAGGGATAATGAGGCTTTCGCCGGAGCCGTCCGTATCAAAGTTGTCGTAGTTCTCTTTGATGGCGATAAACCGAAGCCCGATCTGCGGAAAGACCCGTTCCAGATAGGTTCCAGCCTCGATGTAGTCACGCCCGAACCGGCTGAGATCACGAACTACAAGGCACTTGATCCTGCCGGTGCGGATGTCGTTCATCAGCCGGTTGAACTCCGGTCTATCAAAAACCGTTCCTGTTCGTCCGTTGTCCACATAGGTATCTATCAGATTCAGGTAGGGACGCTCTGCAATGTAGGACTTGCAAATCTCAATCTGATTTGCGATGACATCCACCTTTTCGGACTTGCCGCTGTTTTCAACGGAAAGACGGGCATAGATGGCTGTTGAGAAGACCTCGGAAGAAACACATTCGATAACCGGCTCTTCGACTGCAATTTGCTTTCTGCTTTTTCTTGCCATTTGCTCATCCCTCCTTTATACGGCAATATCCAGTTCATCGGCATAGCCGAGAACGTATTCAATCGTCTGCTGGTATTCGTCCCTGTATTTGAAGACGATTTCGATTGCATGGTTTTCGTGAATCAGAATGCGGTCAACAAGGGACATCAGCACACGGCGGTTCAGTTCTTCGACGTTTTCATACTGCTTGAAAAGCGTTACCCAGTTCCGTTCGGTCGTGCCGGTTGTCACCGTCTGCTTCATTTCTTTTTTGACCCGCAGAAGTGCCTCCTGTTTGTCCTCAATGATTTTGGTGTAGCTGCTGCGGAACTCGAAGTATTCCGATTTATCAATGACGCCGCCGATGAAGTTCTCGTAAAGCCCCAGCTTGAGCTTTTGGTACCGTTCAATCTCTTCCTCGATTTTGGCGATCTGAGCTTCGTAATTGAAAGCCTTACGGCTCTGAGGCGGAAGCCGTTCTATCATCGCAAGCGCGTGTTCCAGATTGATGACAAGCTCGATCTGGTCATGAATGGCACGGAAGACCTTCTCTTCAACCTCTTTTGCGGCGATGCTGTGCGGGCTGCACGTCCGGGTGTGCTTATTGGTGGAGCAGACGTAGTAGATATACTTTTTCGTCTTCGACGGGACGGTCTTGCGGATCATTGGCTGCTGACAGTCTCCGCAGAACAGGAAGCCGGAAAACAGATGCGCTTCGTCCTGATCGGGCGAACAGCGCATATCCCGCTGCATCATGACCTTGACTGCCATGAAGTCCTCGTAGGACACAAGAGCTTCATGCGCATTTTCTACCTTGACCCACTCGGATTCATCCTTGCTTTTCACAACGCGGACTTTGTAGTTGGGAGTGCCGCGCTTGCCTTGCGCCAGAACGCCGATATAAACCTCGTTGGTGAGAATACGCTGGACGGCTTTGTATGTCCATTTTGCGGTATCGCCGGTTTTGAAGACGGTATCGAACTTTACACCGGCGGAATGCTTGTATTCCATTGGGGACAGGACGCCCATCTGGTTCAGACGCTTTGCAATGCGCCCAATGGAGAAGCCGTCCTTGTACATGGAAAAGATCATCTGCACATATTCGCTGACCGCTTCATCCACGATGAGCTGGTTTTTGTTCTCCGGCGATTTCATGTAGCCGTAAGGGGCGAACGAACCGACGAACTCACCGCTCTTCTGCTTGACTTCCAGACTGCTTCGGATTTTCATGGAGATGTCCTTGCAGTAAGAATCGTTAATCAAGTTTTTGAACGGGATAACAAAGGAGTCGGACTGCGGATCACCGGTCAGACTGTCATACGCATCATTGATTGCGATGAAACGTATGCCGAGCTGCGGGAATATCTTCTCAATGTAACGTCCGCCGTCGATGTAGTTTCTTGAGAAGCGGCTGAGATCCTTGACTACAATGCAGTCAAGCGCACCCTTGCGGATTGCCTCTTCCAGCTTTTTGAACTGAGGACGATTGAAGGAAACGCCGCTGTAACCGTCATCCACAAACGGCTCACAGACAAGCTCCAAATCCTCATGTCTTGCGATATAGTCCTCGCAGATGGCTCTCTGGCTGGCGATGGAGTTGCTTTCTACTTTGTCTCCATCCTCACGGGACAGACGGCAGTAGATCGCCGTGCGGTAAACCTTGTCTGGCATAAAAATAACCTCCGTTTTTCTGTTTGGTGTGGTACATCAAATCAGAAAGACGAAGGCTTGCTTCAACTCTTATGAAGAGGAACACGAAAACGCCACATGACCATCAAGGCAAGCGGCTTAATCCGTATTCTTCTTTTTTTGACCGATTAAATTATACCACAGGCTCAATCGCTTGTCCATAGAACCGGGCGAAAAGATTCAGACTGTTCATAAATCAAAGACCTCTCAGATAGTGTTCCAGACAATCTTCCATTGTCGTATCCGTCTCGGTGAAGCTGATCTTCACCACAGTTTTTCCGTCCAGATAACAATAGGGATTTCTGATCTGCTTAATGAACTCCCTCAGCCTGTCCTCTCGCGGTGCCGCAGGATCAAGCCGGATGCTGCTTCTCTGAACGAGTGTGCTTCGGTCAACCGTTTTCGGGCTGACATTTTTCATTGTTTCAATGCCCATCATATTCTAAGCACCTCCTGTTTCGTGAAAATATTCAGGACAAAAGGATATGGCAGAGCATCTTGTGAAGATACCCTGCCACATAGTTTTCATCCTGAAACTATATAGTAAGTTTCTTTTGGGTTTGTTTCATTGTCCGGCATATTTGCAGCACGCGCCCCTGCCAGAAGAACTTTGCAGTTCCGGGAATGCTGCGGACTACCAATGGTCAATCGGTATCATGGGACTCTCACCCCTCCGAGGATCGCTCCGAGCCGCCCATTCAAAGAAAAGACGGAAGTATCATTATACCCGGCATCTGCATCGTCGCAAGCAGCCGCACCACACGACTGTTATAGCTCTCCGGAGGTCGCTCACTCCCTTTCGGGAGGTCTTGGCGTCGGAAGCTGTGTTGCTTCGCAGAAGCGGAAAGATCCGCAGCACTGAACTATTCAGTTTTCAAGGAGCAGTGAAGTGGTCTGATTGACCCTTTCACTTTACAACGGACATCTTTTTGCCGTTTGTTGAGTACCGCTCAAAAAATTCTTTGAAATTTTTTCTGCACCGCTGCTTTGAGGTCAAATGCAGCTCTGATGCCGATGCCTTTCCTTCGGGCAAACTCTCGAAGAGTCAGTCCTTCACGGGTCATCGCAAGATACAATTCGCGCTGCTTCTCGGTCAGAATGGAAAGAAGCTCCTTCTCTTTGAGGGCGGTAATCAGTTCCTCCATGCAGTCGCGGGAGTCTGCCAGCCATGCAGCGGACTTCACATCGTCCTCCGGCATAGCGTCAAGGGACAGCACGGTATCAGAAATTTTCTCTGCGCCGTCCTCATCCTCAGAGGTGTTGTCAGAGCCATACGAGCGTCTGATCCGCTTTTCCTCTGCGCGAAGGATTCTCATAACCTTGCGGTCAACCTCGGAAACTTCGCCGGTTCGTTTCACGCGCACCATGCACTTGCCGTCCTCCGTAGTCCAGAGGTCGTAATCGAAGGCGATAGGGGTCTTAGGGATTTTCATTGTTCATCCTTTCCGCTGCGCGGGAGCAGCGGGAAGGGTGAAGACAGAAAAAGAGCCGCATGACGGTGAGGTTTGAATCCCATGCCGATAAAACAGAGCAATTAAACTCTGTCTCATGCGGCATTAGGATGACTTCACCTATCAGGCGGCTCCACAGCTCAGCTATGACATATATTTTATTTTAGAACAGAGGCTTGTCCTCCGGTTTTTACTTGGTACGCGGTCGCAGTCTTCTCATATTCAGCACATCAAAGACTGTGATCCGCCCGCATTTCTTGCACTTGGATTCTACATGACCTCTCGTGTCCTCGTAGACAGCAATGGCATTATGCTGACAATAGGGACATTTCAGGTATCGGGGCTTTTGCTGGGAAATGGCAACTCTTGCCCTGCGGATTTTTTCGATCAGCTCCGGCGTCGGTTCCTGAACCCGAATGGATGCTCTCTTCATTACCACACCTCCAATGGGTCAACATACTCACTGAATGGACGATCTACCATGTAGCCGAGCTGACGAAGGCGGATAGAAGCCGTTGTCTTGGAGACACCGAACAACCGGCAGAAAAGGCGCAGCGTTAAGTGATCACCATACGAATACCTCCCCTCGTAATTGATCAGCGGCGTTTCTGCAAACCGACGCATTGCCAGGTCAACCTCTTTTTGAGGAAGCAGGATCGCCGCGCCCAAGACATTTGCTTGCCACTCGTTCCAGTCCTCGCGGGTTTTCAGCTCTCGCGGCGTATAGGCTGTCCGTGCGGAATATTTCATTTCGCAGGAAGCCTTTACCTCTTCCGATTCCAGTTGGAAGAGAATCTGATGGGCGCACTCGTGGGCAAGGGTAAATCTGCGCTTGGCGCAGAGCCGCTGCACGTTGCCGGATCGAATGAAGCTCTCGTCCAAGATGACCTGATTACGCTTCAAAGCCAGTGTGCGCGTAATACCAAGTTCCGTGATCTTGTACTCAGTGTCGGCATAGGCAGTGACACCGCAGATGCTTCCATCCGGCGAGAGACGGGCGAATGATACGCGAAGACCGAGATAATTCTTTGCAAACTGATCAATGGGTGTTGGCAAAGCTGATCGGTCGGGCTTGTCCGCCTCATCCCCGAAAAAGAACCGATTGAAGTCCTTTGTTGTTGAGGCTGCAATTTCTTCAAGTTGGCGCTGGGATAAAATCATGAGCAGTTGTCCTCCTTTGCTTCGACAAACCACTTGTCTCCTTCGTGAAAAAGAAATGACTCCTTTCCGCGAATCTGAACTGTGTAACGGATGCCTCCGCCCCCAACCTTCTTGGATGTGGCGCGGCATTTGTAAAGAATCTGGTCGATTTGAAAGATTACACCGTTGTCCCACCAGATAAGGCGAGGGAGGATTGCCCCCTCCTTGTCCACATCCAGCGTAACCGAGACGTATGCTTTTCTGTACTGTGTAGCCATTTCTGTTTTTCTCACTCCTGTTCCCTCATACCGGTGTATGCCGGTACGGATGATCTTCGGCAGCATAAATGCCTGTCCATTTGAACTGCTCAAAAGATGTAACTTTTTCGTGTACAACTACTCATGCCCCTTGACAGGATGAGCAATTCAGGATATACTATGAGTAGTTGGATTGCTCAGTCATTATTATACGCACTTCAAGTGCCTTTGTCAATAGACTTGCGCAATTTGATGTCGCAAACTTTTTGTGAACAGGAGTGATTACCAAAATGACGTTTGGAGAGAAATTCAAGGCTGAACGGGAGAAGCGGAAGCTGACCCAGCAGGAAGTAGCCGATGCACTAGGGATCAACAGGCGTATGATTACCCGGTACGAGAACGGCATTTCCTTTCCCCGTACCAAGGACGCTTACAGAAAAATCGCGGAATACTTCAAGGTGGATGTGAACTATCTGCTGACCGAGGACGAAGAGTTTGTGGTTCAGGCATCCGAGCAGTACGGCTCCCGTGGCATGAAACAGGCAAAAGACCTGATTGAAGGGATGTCCGGTTTGTTTGCGGGCGGTACGCTGTCCGAGCAGGACAAGGATGCGGTGATGAAGGCGTTGCAGGATATATATTGGGAATCCAAAGCCCGGAATGTTGAGAAATACACGCCGAAGAAATACAAGAAGACCGGTACGGACGCAGAGGAATAACTGTCTACGTCTCGGTTTCTTGACGGATTTACTTTGACTGTTTTCAACATGAAAGGGGTGAAGGTCCCGTGATAATTCGCTCCGAGGAAATATACAAAAAGGCGAACAGCATTGTCAAAAGCTGTGGAACAAGAGATACCTTGAAGATTGCCCGTGAGCTGGGCATTCATCTCCATTTTCTTGACAATCTGAACGATCTGCTCGGAATGTACACCTACCGCCATAAAGAGCGGCATATTCTTCTGAACTCCAACATGGAGTATCTGATCATGCAAATGGTTTGCGGTCACGAGATCGGGCATGATACCTTTCACCGTGATCTTGCCAAAGGAAACGAACCGCTCCCGGAGTTCGTGCTGTTCGATATGCGCACAAAACACGAATATGAGGCGAATGCGTTTGCCTCACACCTGATCATTGACGATGATGAGCTGATTGACCTGATGAAGCAGGACTACGATGTGGTGCAGCTCTCGGCTGCAATGGGAACAAACATCAACCTGATGCTGATCAAGCTCAACGAACTGAACCGCATGGGCTGGCAGCTCAACTTGCCTTATGTACCGCACTCTGACTTCCTGAAAAATGTCAGACCGGAGGGCTGAATGAGGATGAAGGATAGCAATTAGATGAACAACAACGACTATAAAGAAGCCTTTTTCTATGCCGCTTCCATCTTTAACGAACGCTTGGGAACGGAGTTCGGAGTGGACAATCTTGTGCTGCGCTGCTTTCAGACGGAAAACCAGCAGGAAGTCTTTGAGCAGTTCTGCAAGCAGTATTTCCCGGATCGCCTGACAGATCAATATAAAGAGGACGGCTATTTTGACTTTCACGCTTCCGCTTTCGTTGGCAAAGAAGATGGCGTGGACGGGATCCTGCTGCGGACAGACATAGCGCGTCATCCGGCAGAGTTGAAGCACATTCTTCTGCATGAGCTGGCGCATATCTTCTGCACCCGCAACGAGCTTGGCGGAGACAACTTCTATGAACGATATTGCATGGACGATACCATCAGCCGCGAAGAGGACGGAACCATTAACGCCGGATATGCGGTCTGGCGGGAACTCGCGGCGGAGCTGATTGCATTTGAGCTGGATGACAACTGCGACGTAGTTCCGCTCCGACGCAAGAAAGACCTTCTCAGCTATTACGAAGGAGAACTCCTGACCGGCAACGGGAAAATGGGCGTCAGCATGATTCTCTGCGAGGCGATGACCAGTGCTGAGGGCGAGGCGTCTATGACATGGGACGCTGCCAAAAGCAAGTTTACGCGGTTCAAGCCCTTTGATGATCCACTGTACAAGGACTTGCTGGAACTGGTTTTTACACACGTTAGAGAATACTTTATCGTGATCGACCGCGACTTTATCTATGAAATTGGAGTTTTGTATCTAAGCATTGCCGCACAAGCGATGATTGCGTCCCTAAAGAACAGATTTCAGGAAGAATAGACAGAACGATAGAGAGAAAGGACGGGCAATGATATGAAATATAAGCTGTTTCGCTCCCCCGGTGATCTGGACAAGGCGGTCCGGAAGCACGAACTGGTTGCCGTGGAGACCGGCAAAAGCATTGATGATGTGGCAGATGCGCTTATCCGTGCCGTTCGGGATGATCTTGCGGAAATGCCGGAGTATGCGCACTGCGAGACTGCCGCCTATGTACCGGAACCGGTTAAGTCGTTTCGCAGGGTGAGGCGTTACCGGTATGAGATGATGGGTATTGTCTACCCGAAGTACGCCGAAGAGAACGTCCTGATTGACTACGGAATTATCGAGGAAGAAGAGGTATGAGCAATGAGTAATATCATTGAGACCCGCAGGAATCTAAAGAACGTATCCTAAAACATCTGCAATCACGTCTGCCTAACGCGACCAAAATGCAGCTTGAGAAAATCATAAAGGGGTAACGCAATGGACGATATTATCTTTGAGAAGGATTACCGGGAAACCGAGTCTGCCGAATACGATAAATGGTGCGATGAGGTGTTTGACCGCGCAGTTAATTGTGGTATGCTGAAAGCGTACTCCGAAGCAATGGACAAGATACCAAAGATCATTGTACCGGAGGACAAGAAGAACTACGAGTATCTTCTGGAACGCTGTGATGCGTTTGTCAAGCAACACCGCGGGTATATCAAGGGAATCGTGGACTATCATCGTTGGCACGCGGAAATCAATATGTTTCTTCCGTTTGCGGAGTTCGATGACTCAGAAGACCTTGCATTTTTGAAAGAAATTGCAGAAAAATCGCAAACCGTCTGCTTCTCCCCGGACGAAGAAGGTGGCATTCGCGTTCATATTTTTATCAACTACTTTGAAGAATTGATGTCAGCCGAACACAAGTCATACATCGAATACGATGCTATTATGCAGGACAAGAAACTATCTGAGTTACTTGGCATACCGGAGCTTTCTGACGAGGAAAAAGAACTCGCCCTGAAAATGAAGGGCATACTTGACCGCATTGATGAGGAAACAAGGATTGACCGTACCACGGCTTTTCGAGCCGTGCTTGATAAGATGACAAAAGAGCCGGAAGAAAACTGGTCGCTTCATTATATGGCAACATTGCTGGAAGCTCTGCTATACTTCATGCTGAATGAAGGAAATGAAAAGATTGATGAGGAAGAACACAATGAGTAATAAACTTGTAGCATATTTTTCTGCGTCCGGCGTGACTGCAAAGGTAGCCGAGACGCTGGCTGAGGCAATCGGCGCGGACATCTTTGAGATTGAGCCGAAGGTGCCTTACACGGAAGCTGATCTGAACTGGATGGAAAAGAACGCCCGCAGCACGATTGAAATGAACGATCCCGCTTCACGACCGGAAATTGCCGTGAAGCGGGACAACATGAAGGACTACGATACAATCTTTGTGGGCTTCCCAATCTGGTGGTACGTTGCGCCGACGATTATCAATACGTTCCTTGAGAGTTATGACCTGAGCGGCAAAACGATCATCCCGTTTGCAACCTCCGGCGGAAGCGGCATTGGCAAGACGAACGAACGCCTTGCGCCGAGCTGCAAAGGCGCAAAGCTGATGGACGGCAAAGTTTTCAAGGGCAACGTCGGGCATCAGGAGCTTGCGGCGTGGGTTGAAGGACTTGGACTTTAAGGGGCAGACAAATCGGAAGTTGTGGAGGTGCTTTATGAACGAGAGAGAAAAAATTATCCGATTATGGTTTGATATGTGGATTAAGAAAGCAGATTTAGGAATTGACAATATTTTTACAGATGATGTTGTATATACTGAGAGTTGGAGTCCTAAATATGAAAACCGCAAAACGGTAAAGCACTGGTTTGACGAATGGAATACACGCGGAAGTGTTCTTGTCTGGGAGATTAAGCAATTTTTTCATCAAGGCAATCAAACAATCGTGGAGTGGTATTTTAAAAACAAAATGAATAATGGAAATGTTGAAGAATTTGACGGAATATCTTTAATTGTATGGACACAGGATAACAAAATAAAATCATTAAAAGAGTTTGGTTGCAATCTTCATAATTACAATCCATATCGAGATAGTGATATTCCCGTATTTCGAGAAGAAAAAGCAAATTGGTTTTGAGAGGACTATAAATTCCAGTTTAACGAACAGGAGATGATGATCGCATGAAAATCCTACATGAACTTTCTTGGCTATGGGAAACGCTGGGCATTGCGCTTGTTGCTGCGGCTGTCTGCATGGCTTGCGCTGCGCTGATTGGCAAGGCAGCGAAGAAGAAGCTCGACAAAAAGGTGTTGGCGGTCGTAGGGGCAGCGGCATTTGTGGGCGCGATTCTGGCGGTCATTCTGATCGCCCGGACACCGATGCCGCTTTGATAGGACGGAGGATAGAATCATGCCGCTTCAAATCGTCAGAAATGACATCACGAAAATGAAGGTGGACGCCATCGTCAACGCTGCCAACGAGTCGCTGCTGGGTGGCGGCGGTGTGGACGGCTGCATTCATCGTGCTGCAGGACCGGAGCTGCTGACGGAATGTGAAACGCTCCACGGCTGCAAAACCGGGAGCGCAAAAATCACGAAGGGCTACAAGCTGCCCTGCAAATATGTCATTCATGCTGTCGGTCCGCGCTGGTATGACGGACGGCATGGTGAGCGCGAACTACTGACATCCTGTTATCGGACATCGCTCATGCTGGCGAAGGAATACGGCTGCGAATCGGCTGCGTTCCCTCTGATTTCCTCCGGCATTTTCGGCTATCCGAAGGATCAGGCTCTCAAAGTGGCGATTGACACCATTAGCAGTTTCCTTCTCGAAAATGAAATGACGGTGTACATCGTCATTTTTGACCGCAAAGCCTATCAGATCAGCGGCAAGCTGTTTGCCGATATTGCAGCGTACATAGATGACCGCTATGTGGATGAGCATACTGATAATCGTTCCGAGCGTCTGCGCAGGATGAACGCCTTCCGGATGGAAGAACCCATGCCTTGCGAGGCATCCGTTTGTGAAGAGGCAATCGAACAGCTCATGCCTCCCGTCTCTGCGGCGGCTGCCCCCAAAAAGGCGGCAACCCTTGATGACGCGCTGGGACAGATCGACGAGAGTTTTTCCGAGATGCTTCTGCGAAAGATTGATGAGCGCGGCATGACGGACGCGCAGTGCTATAAGAAGGCGAATATTGACCGGAAGCTCTTCTCGAAGATCCGCTCGGACAAGTCTTATAAGCCTTCCAAGCCCACGGTCATTGCGTTTGCCATTGCCCTTGAGCTGCCGCTTGTTGAAATGAAGGATATGCTCATGAAGGCTGGCTTTGCGCTCTCCCACTCCAACAAGTTTGACATCATCGTGGAGTATTTCGTGGAGCATGGGAACTATAATGTCTTTGAGATCAACGAGGCTCTGTTTGCCTTCGACCAAAGTTTAATAGGAGCATAAGGTCTATGGATAAAGTGTTTCAGAAATTTTTGCGAAGTGGTGTTGACCTTTCGCCCGTAGGGGTGGAGCGTCGTGAAGATAACAACCCATACTTTTGCACGCCAAAAGGTGCATCTATTTTTGGCTGGGCGGGTGTGGACGGCATCCACTTCTGCTTTGTTCGAGACTTTGGCGGTATGGTATTTTCCGTCAGTCCCATGAACGCGGCTCCGGATTTTGTTCATCCGCTGGCAAACGATTTTGAAGACTTTCTGAGGTTGCTCCTTGCTTGCAGTGATTCGGCAGCGCTGGAACAGGCGTGGATGTGGGATAAAGCCCAGTTTGAAGCCTTTTTGCAGGACAACCCTCCAACGCAGGATCAGCAAAGAACGCTATCAGAGCTTGCTGAGAAAATGAAATTGACGCCTATGGAACAGCCGTGGGTATACATCAAAAAGCTGCAAGCATCTTTTGATTATAGTAAGATCAAGTACACCGAGGACTATTATGATGTTGATATGAACCCAGAAGCAGAACCGACCATGCCTGAGTGGAAGGTCTACTTTGATGGAAACTTCTGGGGACATTCGGGAAAAGACCATGCCGGAACGGAAATCCGGTTGAATAAGCAATTTGACTGGGCGAGGCATCATTGGGTTATTCCTGCGGCGTATTCTTGCAGCAAGGGACTCGTCATGGACTTTTGTATGCGTACCCCGGAAGAAGACATTCGCAAGTTCATAACTAAATGGGATTTACACCCCGAAAACGACTCCTGCGAATACTTCACGCAGGAGCAGCAAATGCAGATAGATTTAGACAATCCACTTTGCCTTGACTTTATTCCTCGTTTGGAATTGAACGGGAAAACAATGCTGACCTCCCACGGCTGTTCCGTGGTCTTTAATCCATGTTTGCCAGACGGGGTGATCAATGAAGCGGAAGCAAAGTGGGCATTGGAACACTATGATTTGGATACATCCTATGGATGGATGATTTTTCGGGCAGCTTTTCCGTGGACAAGCAAACGCCGTCCTGAAATAAAAGCCCTCTCCCTTACAATGGAGCAGCAGTCGTGTCGTGTCCCGGGACCACATTTCAAGGCACACGCTCCCGGTGATTCGTTTTCTTTCCTCCATCCGGTCAGTGGAAAAAAATACACATTGACTGTACAGGAATTAGAGCAGCAGACAATTTCCGAAAAGCGTTACGGTTCTGACCGCTGGTTTTATCCTACGCATTTTACTGCTATGAGCTATACACTTTCTCCTGAACCTGACAGCGATGTTACGATCTGTGATTGCGCTGAGGGGGACAAGCCTTTGGAAATTGCGCCATGCTCTGACCGCTATGCACCAGAGGCACGAAACGATATTGCTTGTATCGGCATTATCGGCGGAGCGGACGGTCCAATCGCAATCGTGTGTGGAGACAGCTCAAAAGAAAAACTTCATGCAGTTTGTTCCTCTCTACACTTTGAGCCGGTGGAGGGTGATATTGAATGGCGTATCGTATTCAACATTAAAAGCTCCAATGAAATGTCATTAGGGCTGATCTAAGAAGAAAGCGGAGGCAAAGAAGGTGAAACAACACACTTACATCGCAATCGACCTGAAATCCTTCTACGCCTCCGTGGAGTGCCGGGAGCGCGGCTTAGATCCTCTGGACACAAACCTTGTTGTTGCGGATGAAAGCCGTACCGATAAGACCATCTGCCTTGCCGTCACGCCCTCCCTCAAGAGCTACGGTATCTCCGGACGCGGGCGGCTATTTGAAGTCAAACAGCGCGTGAAGGAAGCGAATGCCGGACGGCAGCACGACGCGCCGGGACACAGATTGGACGGCACATCACACTTCTACTCTGAGCTGCAAGCAAACCCGTATCTGGCGATTGACTTCATCATCGCGCCGCCTCGGATGGCGTACTACATGGAGTATAGCACCCGCATCTATCAGGTTTATCTCAAATATATTGCCCCGGAGGACATCGTGGTCTACTCCATCGACGAGGTGTTCATGGACGTGACGGACTATCTGAATACCTACAAGCTCTCGGCACATGATCTCGCCATGAAGATTATCCTCGATGTGCTTGAGACAACCGGCATCACGGCAACCGCTGGGATCGGGACGAACCTCTTTCTCTGCAAAGTGGCAATGGACATTGTAGCGAAGCACATCCCAGCCGACAAGAACGGCGTCCGAATAGCCGAACTGGATGAAATGAAGTTCCGGCGTGAGCTTTGGGCGCACCAGCCTCTCACGGATTTCTGGCGCGTGGGTCGAGGTATTGCGAAGAAACTTGAGCAGAATGGGATGTTCACAATGGGCGATGTTGCCCTTTGCTCGGAGCGGAATGAGGACTTGCTTTATAAGCTGTTCGGCAAGAACGCGGAATTGCTCATCGACCATGCGTGGGGCTGGGAGCCTACGACCATTGAGGCAATCAAGGCATACCGTCCCAGCTCCAACAGCATCAGCTCCGGTCAGGTATTGCACTGTCCCTACGAGCCGCAGAAGGCGAAGCTGGTTGTCCGGGAAATGACGGACTTGCTTGTGCTGGACTTGGTGGACAAGGGACTTGTCACCGACCAGATGGTTCTCACCGTCGGCTATGACATTGAGAACCTTACCGATCCGGCACGACGGGCAAAGTATCACGGTGCAGTGGAGAAAGACCCCTACGGGCGGGAGATTCCCAAACAGGCGCACGGCTCTATCAACCTCGACGGTCACACATCATCTACCCGCAAAATAATGTGCGCTGTGTCAGAACTCTTCGACCGGATCGTGGACAAGAATCTGTTTGTCCGCCGTATGTATGTTGTAGCAAATCATGTCCTGCCGGAAGCGGACGCGCCGAAGAAAAATGACGGTGCTGTCCAGCTCGATCTCTTTACCGACTATGCCGCCGAAGAGAAAAAACAGAAAGCTGAGAATGCCGCCTTGGAGCGTGAGCGGAAAATACAAGCCGCCACGCTTGCAATCAAAAAGAAGTATGGAAAGAACGCCATCCTCAAGGCAATGAATCTTGAAGAAGGTGCAACCGCGAAAGACCGCAATGCGCAGATTGGAGGGCATAAGGCGTGAACAGAAAATACAACGAGATCATGGGGCTTCCTCACCACGTCTCCAAAACGCGATCACAAATGCCGATGTCAGATCGTGCAGCGCAGTTTGCGCCCTTTGCCGCCCTCACCGGCTATGATTCTGCAATCAAGGAAACCGGACGTCTGACCGACGAAAGGATTGAGCTTGATGAGGGAGCCTTGACCGCTTTGAACATGAGGTATCAGCTTCTCATGGATGCCCTTGATGAAGAGCCGGAGGTTGAAATAACCTACTTCAAACCTGATGAGCGCAAAGCTGGCGGTGAGTATGTAACTGCAACCGGCGCAGTCATAAAGGTTGATGACTTTGAGCGCCTGATTACCATGCAGGACGGCACGAAGATTCCGATGGATGACATCCTAAGCATTGACGGAGAGCTGTTCTTGTCCTTAGAATAATGTCGCTTGCCATGCGACCAAATGAAGTGAATACCGAAGTACAATATGACTGTAAGGTGAGACACCAAGCAGTCATATTTTTATATACGGAGGTACAAAACATGAGAAAGAACTTGACGGAGATCGTATTCATCCTTGATCGCAGCGGCTCTATGAGCGGACTGGAAACAGACACCATCGGAGGATTCAACTCCATGATTGAAAAGCAGAAAAAAGAGAATGGCGAGGCATTGATCTCTACCGTTCTCTTTGACAACGTGAGCGAGGTTATCCATGACCGTGTGCCGGTTCAGAAGGTGGAGCCGATGACCGACAGGGACTATTCCGTTCGCGGCTGCACCGCGCTTCTGGATGCTATCGGCGGAGCGATTCATCACATTGGGAATGTCCATAAGTACGCAAGAAAAGAGGATGTCCCTGAACACACACTGTTCGTCATCACAACGGATGGCATGGAGAATGCAAGCCGCCGTTATGACAGCGAGAAGGTCAAGAAAATGATTGAGCGTCAGAAGGAAAAGTATGGCTGGGAGTTTTTGTTCCTCGGTGCAAACATCGACGCGGTTGAGACGGCAAGGCATTTCGGAATTGGTGCAGACCGAGCGGTCAACTACCACTCTGACCATGAGGGAACGCAGCTCAACTATGAAGTTCTGAGCGAAGCGGTTTCTGCTGTCCGATGCAGCGTACCACTGGGTACGAATTGGAAAAAGCGTATTGATGAGGACTTCAATTCCAGAAAGGACGGGAGAAAGCAATGAGAACGATCACCGTAAAAGGGACAGGAAATGTCTCCGCAAGACCGGATTACATCATCCTCTCCTTGAACATTGAAACCTTATCTAAAACCTATGACCGTGCAATGTCGGAAGCTGCCGAGAGAATCGAAAGACTGCAAGGTGCCGCAGTCTGCGTTGGGTATCGCAAAGAAGACTTGAAAACCACGAGCTTTGATGTCCAGACAAGATACGAGAACGTCAAGGATCGGCAAGGAAATTACAAGCGAGAGTTTGTCGGATATGCTTGCAGCTATCGCTTGAAACTTGCATTTGACTTTGACAGCAAACAGCTTGCAAAGGTCATTTCTGCGATTGCGGATTGCGGTGCAAAGCCGGAACTCAGTATTGCATTCACTGTAAGAAACCCATCAGCGGTCAGCGAAAAGCTGCTGATCAGCGCGACGGAGAATGCCAGAGCGAAGGCGGAGATTCTTTGCAAAGCATCAGGCAGTACGCTTGGGCAGCTACTCAATATCGACTACAACTGGGGCGAACTCAATGTGTATTCCAGAACAAGCTATGAGGTCGAAGACTGCATTCAGCCTCTTATGGCGATGAGTAAATGCTCTGCGCCAGAGATCGAGCCGGACGATATTGACGGGTCGGACACCGTGGCTTTCACATGGGAAATCCAATGATTTTTTGACTTTTTTGAAATCCGGTACTCAACAAACGCTCTTATTGTGTCCGTTGTAAAGTGAAGGGACATTTCACGGAGGAATCTTCGGGGAATACGATTTTGGGAGATTAGCAAGCAAATCCGGTGAGTACCCACCGGAGAAAAATCAGTTAAGGGGACCCTGCCCTTAACATCAGATTTTTGCTTGTTGGGATAGCCCCAAACCCTTCTAATCTTTACGACGGAGGGCGCAGCATGGTACGAAGAACACGAGACATTCAGAAGAAGATTTGGCTGACACCGCAGGAAGAACGGACGATTGCAAAGAAGATGGAGATGATCGGCACGGAGAACTTCAGTGCGTATGCAAGGAAGATGCTGATCGACGGCTACATCATCGTTGTGGACTACACGGAGCAGAAAAAGCTCGCCGCCGAAATCAACAAGATCGGTGTGAACATCAATACCGTCTGCCGCAGGATCAACTCGACGGGACGATTCTATCAGGACGATATTGACGAGCTGAAAGAAAAGATGGATGCTGTATGGCAGTTACTAAAATCAAAGCAATCCGAGGAACTTTGAGCAAGGCAATCGCGTACATTTTGAATCCCGAAAAGACCGATGAGAAGCTGCTGGTCTCGTCCTACGGCTGTGCCAGCGAGACCGCAGCGCGGGAATTTGAATGGACGCGAAAAATAGCCGAGCAAAAAGGGATGAATCCGGTCAGGATCATAGCCCGTCATGTGATCCAGTCCTTTGAAATCGGAGAGGTCACACCGGAACTTGCCCACGAGATCGGCAAGCAATTTGCGGATGAAATCCTCGGTGGAAAATACGAGTATGTGCTGACCACTCACATTGACAAAGACCATGTTCATAACCATCTGATTTTCAATGCGGTTGACTTTGTGGACTACCACGCATACAAGAGCTACAAGCGGATTTACTATGATATGCGTGAGGTCAGCGACCGGCTCTGTATGGAAAACGGTCTCTCTGTTATCCCTCCCTCTCAGAACAAGGGCATGGGCTATAAGGAATACACCGAAGCCAAACGCGGTACGAGCTGGAAGCAAAAGCTCAAGCAGACCATTGACCGGCTTGTCATCACAGCGAAGGACTACGATGACTTTCTGCGGCTCATGCAGGAAGCCGGTTATGAAATCAAGACCGGCAAATACATCTCCTTCCGCGCTGAAGGTCAGGAGCGGTTTACCCGGTCTAAAACCATCGGAGAGAACTACACCGAGGAACGCATCAAGGAGCGGATTGCCGGACGGACGCCCCGAAGAAGCCGGAAGCAGACCGCACCGAAGGGCATCTCTCTCATCGGAGATATTCAGGAGAGGATCAGACTTATCGACAGCAAGGGCTATGAGTATAAAGCCAAGCTCACGATCCTCAAGGAAGCGGCGCGTACGCTTAACTATCTCACGGAAAACAACTTGCTCCAATACGCCGATCTTGAAAGGAAGGTCGAGGACGTTCACAGCTCCTATGACCGCACCGGCAAGGAACTGAAAGGTGTTGAAGCACGACTGCGGGAAGTCCAGCCGCTCATCAAAAACATCTCCAACTACCAGCGGCTCAAGCCCGTATATGACGCATTCCAGAAGGCAAAAGATAAGCCGGGTTTCAAAGCAAAGCACGAAGCCGAGCTTGTGATCTTTGAGGCAGCGAGAAGCACATTACTTGCCATGCAGGGAGATGAAAAACTGCCGAGCTTGAAGACGCTGCAAGCGGAGCAAGCGCAACTCTTTGAAGAACAGGAACGGCTATATGCTGAGCGGAACAGGCTCAAAAAAGAAGTAAAGCAAATAGAGACGATCAAGTCTAATGTTGATACGTTCCTCTCTCCTTCTGCTGACCATGACCGTGATCATCGGCGCAGCACACAGCGCGAATAGTCCTTTCAAAAGCAGGGCATCTCCTGTTGACCGGAGATGCCCTGCATCCTTGAGAGAAGGTTCGAGAAATTGAAACTTTTTCTTTAATTTCTGAATCAACGAATTGCTTTTGAGAATGAAATCCAGTATAATATTATAAGCGATGTTGAATGCAAGCAAGCGAAAGGGTGGTTGCCGTGCGCATAAGCTATAAGAAACTATGGATGCTTCTTCTGGAACGCGACATAAAGAAGGCTTCTCTACGACATGAGGTAGGGTTGTCTGCCGGAACATGGACAAAACTGAATAAGGGGGAAGAAGTGTCCCTCTCTATTTTGCTGCGCATTTGTGATTACTTGAACTGTGACATCGGAGATATATGTGAGGCTGTGCGAACGGACAAGAACTGAGTCCGGTTTTTCGTACAGCTCTTTTTGTAAAATAGGTTAGATAAATACACAGGGAGGATTTTGATATGGCACGAGCCGCATCGGCACCGAAGAAGGAGATTTCTATGGAGGAAGCTCTGTGGAAGTCCGCAGATAAACTCCGTGGTTCTGTCGAGCCAGCAGAATATAAACACGTCGTTCTCAGTCTCTTCTTCTTGAAGTTTGCCAGCGATAAGTTTGAGGCACAAAGGAAAGCTATTTCTGAAAAATACGGTGAGAAGTTTGTTGACAATGTTGCCTTCTATACGAAGGACAATGTATTCTTCCTGCCTGAGATCAGCCGTTGGTCTTTCATCATGGAGAATGCGAAACAGGATGACATTGCGCTGAAAATCGACACCGCCCTCTATACGATTGAGAAAGCGAATCCCGCACTGAAAGGCGCACTACCGGACAACTACTACTCACGTCTTCACATCGACACAGCGAAGCTGGCATCACTGCTGGACGAGATTGATAAGATCAACACCGGCGATAAAGAGAATGACATTATCGGGCGGGTCTACGAATACTTCCTGAGCAAGTTTGCACTTGCGGAAGGCAAAGGCAAGGGCGAGTTCTATACGCCGAAGTGCATTGTCAATTTAATTGCAGAAATGATTGAACCGTATGATGGCATTCTCTACGACCCTTGCTGCGGTTCTGGCGGTATGTTCGTGCAGTCAATGAAGTTCGTGGAGGCACATCACGGCAACAAGAAGAAGGTCTCTATCTATGGTCAGGAATATACAAACACGACGTACAAGCTGTGCAAAATGAATCTGGCTATTCGCGGCATCTCTGCAAACCTCGGAGAAATGGCAGCGAACACATTCACCAATGACCAGCACAAGGACCTCAAGGCAGATTACATTATGGCAAACCCGCCTTTCAATCAGAAAGAATGGCGTGGGGATAATGAGCTGATTGATGATCCGCGCTGGGACGGCTATGAAGTTCCGCCCACGAGTAATGCAAACTATGGCTGGATTCTGAATATTGTTTCAAAGCTCTCTCAAAACGGTGTTGCCGGTTTCCTGCTTGCAAACGGCGCACTGTCTGACGATGGCACAGAGCTGAAAATCCGCCGTCAGCTCATCGAGAACAATCTCGTCGAAGCAATCATCATCCTTCCCCGAAACCTCTTCTACACCACGGACATCAGCGTTACGCTTTGGATTCTGAACAAGAATAAAAAGGCTCGTGTGGTTGAAGAAAACGGTGAAGTAAAACGCTTCCGTAACCGTGAGCGCGAGATCCTTTTCATGGACTTGCGGCAAATGGGAAGCCCTTATGAAAAGAAGTATATTGAACTGACAGAAGAAGACCGTGCAAAAGTCACGAGCGTCTATCACGCATGGCAGCAGGAAGGCTATGAAGAAACTTATCAGAATGTGCCTGAATTTTGTTACAGCGCATCTTTCGATGAGGTTGTTGAAAAGGGCTTTACCCTTGTTCCGAGCCGTTACATTGAGTTTGTAAACCGCGATGAGAACATCGACTTTGATACGAAAATGAAGACGCTGCAAAGTGAACTGCGTGATCTGCTCATTGCAGAAGAAAAGTCAAAGGCAGACCTGTTGACCGTGTTTAAGGAGCTGGGCTATGAAATCGAATTATGAACCTCTTGGTAAACACATTCGGCTTGTTGATTATCGAAACTCCGAGGAAGTCACCAGCACTGTTCTTGGCATAAGCATCGACAAAGAGTTTATGCCTTCCGTCGCAAATGTAATTGGCACAGATTTGAGCCGGTATAAGCTAATCAGCAAGGGATTGTTTGCCTGTAACCCAATGCACGTTGGGCGCGATGAACGTCTTCCGATTGCGCTCTATGAGAAAGACAGCCCCGCAATAGTTTCTCCGGCGTATTTCATGTTTGAGATTATTGACCGCGATGTCTTAAATGAAGAGTATTTGATGATGTGGTTTCGTAGACCGGAGTTTGACCGTGAGTGCTGGTTCATGACGGACGGCAGTGTTCGAGGCGGAATTTCATGGGACGATCTTTGCCGTATAAAGCTCCCTGTTCCCTCCTATGCGAGACAATGTGAGATCGTTAGGTCCTACCGTGCAATTACCGACCGCATTGCTTTGAAGAGAGTGGAAAATGATAATTTAGTGGCTTAACTTACCATCTTCGACAGAATTGACTCACGAAGTTCCGTTAGCTGCTGTACCTCTTTTTCAACAAGTTTCTTATGCTCAATAAACGGGATGATTGAATTGTGAAATTGCTTGATAATTTCTTCTGGTGGAGAGACTATATCAAGGTTTTCAACGCCGCTTTTCGTCAGATGAGCCATGACACTCCCGTGACCTTCTTTACTTAACTTATTAAGCTCCTGCTTTAAGTAGAGAAAGATGTATTCACGGTAATATGGGGCTGTTTTGGAAAAATCAATTTTCCAAATATGGTAGTGATAAATCGTTTTTACGTCATTCCAGATATACAAGCCGAACGAAGCCGACCAGCAGAATAACAGATCATCGGGATAGCAATACTTGTTGTCCTCAAGCTCCATGTCAGAGTAGTACCAGCTATTTTTTGTGAAAAAGTTACCTACTCGTAAAACCCTGTATTTACCTGAGTCGAGAAGTTCTTCCTGACTATACGCTCTCCCGTTTAGCAGATCGCATAGATCACAGAATTTGCAGACGCTCCAACTTGCAGGAATTTCACCGAGCTTTGTAGCACAGGTAGGCTCAGACTTGAATGGAGTAAAGTCAACAAAGTAGTTTTTGTAAATTGCTTGCATGGTGGAATCTAAATTATCATTTACAGGAGGAATGACCACAATGAAATGTACCAACTGCGGGAATGATAATCCTGCTACCCTCTGGGATGAGGGAGACACAATTTACTGCTCAGTGTGTACTCACAGAACGCGGAAAACCGACTTTGAAGACGATTCTGTTCAATGTCCATACTGCCACCGCCTGAGAGATAAAAAGGCGATGTATTGTAGATATTGCAATTCCTCTGACTGGACACCAAGTAGTCCGGCAGAGTTTGCCGAAATTGATAAGATATTAAAGGACATGGGCTATTAGAAATTGAAACACTCTCACCAGTGGCGAGAGTTTTACCCTAAGAACTGCCACTGAAAAGTCGTTCTCTGAGAATATTCAAAGGAGACACGACAATGAAAGAACAACTGATTCAAGAAGTGCAGCGTCAGATGCTTCCGTTTCTGAACAACGCACAATTAAAACAGCTTCAAAGCGTCCTTGAAGGGGTGCTGAGTGGCGTAGAGCTAAGTCACAGCGCGGGCATGGTAGAAAGCGCAAAGGTCGATACGGTTGCCTGTTTCATCAACGCAAAACGCATTGAAGGCTGCTCAGAAAAAACCTTGAGCTATTACCGTCAGACCATTGTGTCAATGTTGTCCGGCATTGAAAAAGAGCCACAAGAGATCGTAACGGAGGACTTGCGGAAGTATCTAACAGAGTATCAGACGAGCCGGAAGTCAAGCAAGGTCACGATAGATAATATTCGCCGCATCCTATCCAGCTACTTTTCGTGGCTTGAAGATGAGGATTACATCGTAAAAAGCCCGGTACGCCGGATCCACAAGGTAAAAACGGCAAAAGTGATCAAGGAAACCTATACCGACGAGGCATTAGAAATCATGCGGGACAACTGCTGCAATGTCCGCGATCTTGCGATGATAGACCTTCTTGCGTCCTCTGGAATGCGTGTTGGTGAGATGGTTGCCCTTAACCGCGATGACATCAACTTCAATGAACGGGAATGCGTTGTTTTCGGAAAAAGAAGTAAGGAACGGATCGTTTATTTCGATGCCAGAACAAAAATCCATCTCCAAAACTATCTGGAAAGCCGCACAGACACCTGTTCAGCGTTGTTTGTCTCGCTAACCGCACCGCATGACCGTTTGCAGATTGGCGGCGTAGAAAGACGGCTTCGAGAACTGGGGAAAAGGCTGAATCTGCCTCGTGTCCATCCACATAAGTTCCGAAGAACACTGGCAACGTCTGCCATAGATAAAGGGATGCCCATAGAGCAAGTCCAGCAGCTCTTAGGGCATCAGAAAATCGACACGACCATGCACTATGCTATGGTCAAACAGCAAAACGTCAAGCTGGCACACAGAAAATACATAGGGTGAGGAATGGTATGTACAAATCAATAGATGAACTTGTTGAAAGAATAGACGAACGAAATAGCGATGGAAAAATCTCAACGCTCATTGGAGTGAGTATTGACAAGTGTTTCATCAACTCTGTTGCAAATATCAACGGGACGGATTTAACCAAATACAAAATAATCCGTAGAGACGATTTTGCCGTGAGCCTAATGCAGGTGAGTAGAGATTCAAAAATCCCAATCGCCCGGTTGAAGGACTACGATCAGGCTATAATGTCACCAGCCTACCCGATATTCAGAGTTAGAGATACCAGCGTAATTCTTCCGGAATACTTGGAAATGTGGTTCATGCGACCTGAATTTGATAGAGAAGCTGCGTTTATTGCGGTCGGCGGAGTTAGAGGGAGTATGCCGTGGGAAGAATTTGCAAAGATGAGACTTCCTGTTCCGAGTTTGGAAAAGCAGCATCAGGTTGTTCGTGCCTACCAAATTGTCGCTGATCGTATTGCAATCAAGCGGAGGATAAATGATAATTTGGTTGCGACCGTTACTGTAATCTACCGCAGGATGTTTATTGAGGGTGGCAGAATATATCCGACTGCCCCACTGAAACAACTTTGCTCTAAAATTGGAAGTGGTGCAACACCGAAAGGCGGAAAAACAGCATATCAAGAGTCAGGTGTTTCACTTATCCGAAGCACAAATGTCTTTGATTACGCCTTTTCCTATGATGACCTTGCTCATATTTCTGATGAACAAGCAGACCAACTCTCAAATGTGGTTGTCGAGGAAAATGATGTCCTTTTCAATATAACTGGCGTATCGGTTACACGATGCTGCATCGTTCCGGCGGATGTTCTTCCTGCTCGTGTAAATCAGCACGTCATGATATTGCGTCCCAATACGGCTATGCCAATGAGCTATTACGTTATGACAACGCTTTGCTCTGCCGAAAACAAAGCCAAACTCATGGGAATCGCCCAGTCTGGTTCGACCAGAGAGGCAATTAACAAGCAGGAAATGGAGTCTTTCTCGATTCCGGTTCCGCCCACAAAAGAAGTACAAGATTTTGAGATTAAGGCGCGTGGGCTATACGAATCTGTCATCCGGAACACAGAGGAAATTATGCGGCTGAATGTCATGCAGCAGCTACTTTTGTCACAACTATCAAGCCGCTAAATTATCATTTACAGGAGGGCAATACGATGACAATTTCAGATATTTTGCAACACCCTGTATTGCCTTTTGAAATTGAGGATGTCAAGCTGGTCAAACTATTCAGCTTCTTCCTTCATTCTGCCCCCACAATCGAAAGTGCAACGGCAATTTCAATGGAGGCGGCAAGACTTGATCAGAACTGGATGAGCTTTATTACTTCCTATCCGAAAGAATCTTGGCTCGTTATCGCACCAAACTGCACGTTTGGAGCGTATATGATAAAAGCCGGTCTTGATGGAAACGCAGTTGTATCTCGTCGAAAGAAAGGGTTTGTCTACAAGAGAAAATCGAAGGATGAAACAGATTGCGAAGCCTGTCTGCGCCATATCCGTAATGCCATTGCTCACAATAATGTATTTTTACTGAATGCTGGCAATCGCAAGTTCATCTTGTTTGATGATTATAATAAGGACAAAAAACATAATGCGCGGTTGCTCTTTACCCAGAGCGATCTTCAACGCTTAAAATCAGAGATCACAAAGTAATTTAGGAGGGGTGATAAAAATGGCAAACTTCAACGAGCATTCTCTTGAAATGTCCATCATGGAGTTGTTTCAGGATGAAGGTTATATCTATTTGAATGGTGAGCAGATCCACCGTGAACGCTCTGAGGTTCTGCTTATCGATGATCTGCGGAAGTACCTCCTGAACAGGTATGCCTCAGAGGGACTTACCCCAAGCGAAGTTGATAGCATTATCCTTCGTCTGAGGTCTATTTCCGGCACGATCTACGAAGCAAACAAAGCAGTTTGCAAAATGGTTTGTGACGGCTTCATCTTCAACCGCGAAGATCACACAAAGAAAGACCTTTACATTGAGTTGATTGACTTTGATGAGCCAGAGAAAAACGTGTTCAAGATCGTCAACCAATTTGAAATTGAAGGCATCAACAACCAACTACGCATACCGGACGGGATTGTATTCATCAATGGCATTCCTGTTGTTGTTCTTGAGTTTAAGAGCGCAGTCAAAGAAAACACAACGATCATGGACGCCTATACTCAGCTTACCGTGCGTTATCGCCGTGATATTCCTGAACTCTTCAAGTATAACGCCTTCATCGTCATAAGCGATGGTGCAAATAATAAATACGGTTCCTTCTTCTCCCCGTATGACTTCTTCTATGCGTGGAGAAAGATTGAAGCTGACGATAAGGAATTGGACGGCATCAATTCCCTTGTAACTATGGTGAGCGGACTGTTCCGCAAAGAACGGCTTTTGGCAGTCATCAAGGATTTTGTCTATTTCCCTGATAGCTCGGACAAAGACCTCAAAATCGTCTGCCGCTATCCTCAGTATTTTGCTGCGGTCAAGCTGTTTGAGAATATCAAGGCACATCTCAGACCGGAGGGAGACGGCAAGGGCGGCACATACTTCGGCGCGACAGGCTGCGGAAAAAGCTATACTATGCTCTTCCTCACAAGAATGCTTATGAAGAGTACCTTCTTCCATAGCCCTACAATCCTGATTATTACCGACCGAACGGATTTGGATGACCAGCTCTCAAAGCAGTTTGTAGCATCTAAGAAGTACATTGGTGACGAAACCGTTGTGAGCATTGATTCCCGCGAAAAGCTGCGTCAGGAACTTCAAGGCAGGACAAGCGGCGGGGTGTACATGACCACCATCCAAAAGTTCACCGAGGACTTGGAGCTTCTGACGGATAGAGCGAATGTGATCTGCATATCCGATGAAGCACACCGTAGTCAGATAAACCTCGATCAGAAAGTCAAGGTCACTGCCGAAGGTGTAGAGCGAAGCTATGGATTCGCAAAGTACCTACACGATTCTCTCCCCAATGCTACCTATGTCGGTTTCACCGGCACGCCCGTAGATGGCACGATTGAAGTCTTCGGTCCGGTTGTCGATGCCTACACAATGACAGAGGCGGTCAAAGACGGTATCACAGTCAACCTTGTCTACGACGGACGCGCTGCACGGGTCACGCTTGATCAGGCAAAGGTTCGGGAAATTGAAGATTATTATGATCGCTGTGCTGTTGAAGGCGCAAATGAGCATCAGATTGAGGAAAGCCAGAAGGCGGTTGCTCATATTGATGCGATCATCGGTGATCCTGACCGACTTCACGCAGTTGCGGAGGACTTCATTAACCACTATGAGACCCGCGTTGCCGAAGGAGCTACCGTTGCAGGAAAAGCAATGTTTGTCTGCTCTAATCGCAAGATTGCATACGCTTTTTATCAGATTATAGTTGGAATGAGACCGGAATGGGCAGAGAAAAAGGTTTGCCCTGACGGGGTTCAACTGACGGAAAAAGAGAAAAAGGAACTCAAACCCATCGAGAAGATCAAGCTCATCATGACGCGAAATAAAGATGATGAGCCTGAGCTATATGAAATGCTGGGAACGAAAGAGGATCGCAAGGAGTTTGACCGTCAGTTTAAGAACGTTAAATCAAACTTCAAAATTGCCATCGTTGTTGATATGTGGCTTACCGGCTTCGACGTACCGGCACTCGACACAATCTACATCGACAAGCCCATCCAGCAGCACAGCCTTATCCAGACGATTTCCCGCGTCAACCGCGTCTATACCGGCAAGGACAAGGGCTTGATCGTGGACTACATCGGCATTAAGAAAAACATGAATCTCGCCCTCAAGAAATACACCAACTTTGAGAGCGATGAGTTTGAAGGCGTCGAGCAGTCTATCACGATTGTTAAAGACCAGCTCGATGTCTTGGCTCAGATGTTCCACAACTTCAATAGCACGGATTACTTCAACGGCTCACCGAAAGAGCAGCTTGCTTGCCTCAATCGGGCTGTTGAGTATGTACAGCTCACGGAAGATTTGGAAACTCGCTTTATGGCGGCAGTCAAACGCATGAAACAAGCGTTCAACCTATGCAGTTCAAGTGAGGCTATCTCTGATAAAGAAAAGGACTATCTGCACTTCTACTGTGCTGTGCGCTCTATTCTTTTCAAACTCACAAAGGGTGATGCCCCTGACATTTCACAAATGAATACCCGTGTCCGTGAACTTCTTGAAGGTGCAATTCAATCTGATGGTATAGAGGAACTGTTTGAGACGGGAAAGCACATCTCTGTTGATATTTTCAGTGACGAGTATCTGGATAAGATCAATGCAATCCAACTTCCAAACACAAAGATAAAGGTGTTGCAGAGGCTTCTTTCTCAAGCGATTGATGAGTATAAAAAGGTCAACCGCATTATGGGCATGGAGTTCTCAGACCGCCTCAAGCGGGTTGTTGATGAGTACAACAATCGCCGTCGTGATGAGGCTTTTGCTAATGAAGTTCTTGACGATGTGGCGGAGCAGCTTGCGAAGCTCCTTGAAGAACTCAAAAAGGAAAAAGACTCCTTCAAGGGCATGGGAATTGACTACGAGGAAAAAGCCTTTTATGACATTCTCAAGGCGGTTGCCAAGAAGTATGAGTTCGAGTACCCGGACGATAAGATGATTGAATTGTCAAAGCGGATTAAGATTATTGTCGATGACAAAGCTAAATACACCGACTGGTCTACCCGTGATGACATTAAGGCAAATCTGCAAGTTGACCTCATACTGCTACTGGATGAATTTGACTATCCCCCCGTAACCATTGATGATGTCTACAAGGAGGTTCTGGAACAAGCTGAAAACTTCAAAAAGTACGCTCAATAACCCGCGTTCCATCGAAAGGAGTAGATCATGGGCAATTCAGTCATGTTGAATGGCGTCGAATATGCCGGAGAACAGATTGCATACAAAGACAGCACCTATGAACTTGTGTCAAAGGTAGCATATCTGATCGGCGTCCCGCTCCGTATTTTTCAAAATGAACACGAGCCGCCGAAGATAGAGATATACGACCGGCTTGAACAGGATAAAAATGCCCGTATCATTCGCAATCTCTGTATCATCCGCACCGCCATTGAGCGCAACTACCGGAGAATAAATGACATCATGCGGATGGAGTATCGAGGGCTGCTTTCAATGCCAGAGATCATCCCGGCTTCCAGTATGCAGCAGCTTTCAAACGACGGAATCAGCTTTATCAAAAAGTCGAGTACAAAGCTCTGCCACCACATTATCGAGATTAACCGGCTGATTTCAGACCGCATTAACAACTGCAAAAGCCTCTTTCCAATCTGGATTAACTGGACGTACATAAAAGATCTGTTCATTATGCCAAACGGCTTGACAGAGGACGGAACGAAAGATGCTGCCGATATTTATTACGCAAGTCTCTCCTACTACCCCTATCAAATGTATATCAACTGGGTACCGATGGACGAGGGTAATGTCCTCTATAATGATAAGAAGTTTGCTACCCTGCTTTATCAATGGCATTGCGACGCCTTCACGGAATACAGTAAAGTCTCTGATGCAGGGGCTTTTGTAAAAAACAATATCTACGACTTCATTGATGACAGCGAGAAGACCGTATTGGTGGTGGACTGCGAAAACTCCGACCCGTACAAGCTGTGTGCCACGCTCAAAAATCTTGATTATGAGGTCATGCAGAAAATTACGGCGATCATTCTCTTTGATGACGTACATACCGCTACGGCATGGCGGATTCTTGAAAACTACACCCGCATCCCCGTTGAGCATATCATGATTGAGCGGATCAAGCAGAACAAATCACTGGTAGACATCAAGCTCACCGCAAGAGCCTGTCAGGAACACTACCAGAAGCAAGTGGATTCCTTCGTCATCGTCTCAAGCGATTCCGACTACTGGGGGCTTATCTCTTCCTTGCCGGACGCCAGATTCCTTGTCATGATTGAGCGGGAAAAATGCGGACCGGATATGAAGGCGGCACTCGCAGAATCCGGGATATTCTACTGCTATCTGGATGACTTCTACTCTGGCAACAGCGAGGACATCAAGAAAAACGCACTATTCAAGGAGATGTACCGCTGGATTGACAACTCCGTTCACCTGAACGTCAACGATATGTTTGACGCTGCTCTGCGAAACACGAGGATCGAAATGTCTCCCGCAGAGCGGCGGCAGTTCTATGAGAAGCACATCAGACACATGACGCTGACCATCGACGAGAACGGAAACGTCAGCATTGAACTGAAACGCGGATAGCATAGGTTTCTATTCCGGGAGGAATGTGGATGGACAACAGATTCTATTTTGGATTCAATACATCGGAGGAACGGAAAAAGCGCAGAAAAGCAGAGCTGTACTCCATGAGTGAGCAAGTCAGCACCTTCTTTTGGGATGAAGCCCCGCAGCATGGTTTGGAAATGCGTGAGGGACAGCAGGATATGTCCTTTGAGATTGTGGACGCCCTCATAAACGATCAGCATTTTGCGATTGAAGCTGGCGTGGGCATTGGAAAGTCCTTTGGCTATCTTGTGCCGGTGCTGCTGTACAGCAAACGCATGAACAAGCCGGTTATCATCGCAACCTCGACCATTGCGCTTCAAGAACAGCTCTGGCGCGATGTCCACGCGGTAATGCCCCTTCTTGGGCTGAACAGAGATGTTATCCTCGCAAAAGGACAGACCCATTATCTCTGCAACAAACGCGCAGATGAGTATATGTGTGACCCGAAAGCAGACCCACCGGACGCGATCAAAGAAGGAATCAAGCAAGGGTATGAGGAACGCAAGGATTTCCCGGAGGTTTTGCCGCAAGGAGTCTGGGACAAGGTAAACGTGCAGCGGTTCAGCATGAAGAATTGTGGCTCCTGTGAAAAGAAGTGCAAGTATTACAAAGTCCGCGCAGCATTAAAGTTTACGGATGGAGTGGTACTGTGCAATCAGGATTTTTTAACCCAGCATCTCATGAAACTCCGGCGCGGTCAGGAAGGGCTGATTAACGCCGCCGCTGATCTGCTTGTCGTGGATGAAGCACACAACTTGGATGATAAGGTGCGGAGTGCCACAACGGAGCGTTTCGGGCAAGGTATGCTCTTTGGAATGATTAAGAACGCATTCTATGAGCTGCGATCCTTTGACCAGAGCAGTGTGTCAGGTGAAAAGCGAGAGGCAGAGAGCGCAATCATCGCCTTCTATAACTGCCTGAAAGCACAAGTCCAAAAGCAGATCAACGAGGCAGAACAGGATATGCGCTACGCTGACCGCTTTTTCTTCGACAACAATGGCAGTGCGATTGAACTGCTTACCGAGATGAACGCCGCCATACACAACCTTTCGTCCAGCATTCAGATTTATTCCAGCATGGATTTCAGAAACAACCGTTCCTTTGCTGCCTCTGATGATCTGGATGCCGTCAGCGAGTCCCTTTCAGAGCTTCTTGACCAGATAGACGATATGCTGATCTGGATTGAGCAGCACGGCAGCAACACGGAACTCGTCTATTGCCCTAAAAACACAAAAGAAATTGTGAGCCGCCTATACTTCAATGGTGATGAAAGAACCATCTTGACCTCTGCCACGCTGACGAACGCCACGAGCGGGTCTCTGGAAGAACAGTATTCTTACTTTATCAGCAATACCGGCTTTCCCGCTGGTGACCGCGGCTGCTTATCCGAGCCAAAGCCTTCCCCATATCCATACGATGAACACGCCATGATCTACTATTGCGACGATCTCCCGCACCCGACCAGAGAACATGAAGCCTTCATTGAAAAGGGTGTGGAGCGACTGCTTGAGATCCTGAGCATTTCCAACGGAAAGGCACTCGTGCTGTTTACGGCAAAGACCGACATGGAAGAGGTCTACTCCATTCTCAGTGAGAAAAATCTTCCGTACAAAATCTTGATGCAGCAGCCGGGATCGTCGCAGGACAAGGTGCTGAATGAGTTTAAGGAAGATACGAACTCCGTGCTTCTGGGGACGGGTGCATATTGGGAAGGTATCAGCATTGAAGGAAAAAGCCTTTCCAATGTCATCATTTTCCGGCTTCCGTTTCCTGTCCCCGATCCAATTATCGAGTATAAGTGTTCCGTTGCTAAGGATGCCCTGATGGATGTTCGTGTTCCCGAAATGATTATCAAGCTCAAGCAGGGCATCGGGCGATTGATCCGTAATTTCACAGACACCGGCATTGTCTGCATCATCGACCGAAGACTGCGGGATGAGCCGCCTGAACGCTATCATGATATTACATGGGACTCCCTGCCTATCAAAAATCGGACAAGCAGTTTGGAGGAACTGAGGAAGTTTTACGAAGGGCTGCCATCAGCCAAGGAATGATGATACAAACGGCAGTCTCTTCGGAAACATAGAGCAGCCCCCCAAAAACGAGAATCAGAAAATGGAGGTGTATCATGGTGTACAATGAAAATCTGCACGAAGAAGAACAGCATCTGATCCAGCAGATCGCCGAACAAACAGAGAGAGGAAAAATCGACTGGGAACTAACAGAGTACAATCCGCTGTCCTTTCTGAATGAGGACAAGATAGACAAGAACCCAGCAGTAATCTGTCAGTCCTTCTCCTTTGAAGCGATCATCGGCGGCTCCCGTTACGAGCTTGATGTCATGGAGAATATTGATGTGCCGTCCGGTATGGGAGACTACACCATAACCTTGACGCGGGATGAAATCGAAAATTATCTTAAAATTGAGGATGCGCTTTCCTTTGACTGTGACCGCTATGAATGCACACCGGAGGAAGTCGCAGAGCGATTTACGGACAGCCCCATTGTCCGTCTCTGCAACGCCATCATTCCTGCCACGCTTGGGCAGGAAGATTTAGAAGAGGTCTTCACATGGGCAAGGTTTTTCAACGAGACTGGCATTTCTGCAAAGCTGATGAATCATCCGCTGACCAAGCTCTGTGAAAAGCTGTTCGACGAACACCGTCTGATGGACTTCCATCGCTGCGTCTTGGATGTGGGCTATCGAAAGCTGCTCCTAAATGAACTGGCTCATAACTAAGACACGGAAAAACGCCCCCGACACTGTGCCAGACGCACAGTGCCGGGGGCGTTCCCGTTTCCAGCGATTTATTTTTCTCTCGGCAAGGGACTGTTCATAAGGTGACACTTTCCGTTTTGCGAAGCCGCGAAAATTCGATGTGTTCCGTGGAGATGTTCACTGGGCAGCATACGCCGTACACGTTTCCAATAATCACTGAGTAATGCAATGTGTATTCGCTATCGGGAAATACTTCACGGTTTTCGCAACGCTTGTTTCAGGAGTGGGATTTTTGCCTTATTCCCGCGTGACATCAAGGGAAACCGGATTGATAACGATGATAGATTTGCCCTTTTTGTGGGCATATCTCACGGTGTTCCCGGTACCGCTGGGGCATCCATTCCATACTGCGAGAATATAATCGGCGTGATCGACCATGTACCGATTTCTCTTGTCCATGCAGTCCGACGTGTACTCCCGTTGCAGCATGGTCTCCTTGTCACACTTTGCCGCGATATTATAATACCGTTCCCGTGAAGCCACAGACCATTTGATCGCTTGTGTCTCACAAGGGATTGCACTTTCCAGAGTAATGTGAGGGTATTTCGATTTCAAATCGAGTACAATTTCCGCAGCGTACATATCGACGCCAAGAGCCATGCCGGTAATAAAATGCGTGACGCCCTCGTTCTCGATGAGTGCTACAATCTGATCCCGCATAACAGATTTCAAAGAAGTACAACGCTTATCGGATTCATCAAAGCCGAACGGAAGACTCTGCGGTCTATGACCGGTAAACGCACAAGTCTTGCCTTGAACGGATTGCTTTTCAGCTTTTTGAGCAGACTTTCTAAACTCAATAATGCGCGACATGACACCCCTTCTTTCACTCTTTTGGTAGGTAACTCCATTCTATCACCCTCATCACGGACAGTCAACGCATTGTCGTTAGTAAAATCAACGACGGCGTACCGTGGATAATGACACCGCCGTTAGGTACACTAAATGCAAAGGTGGTGAGGCTATGCGAGAGAAGAAGGACATCAATATTGAAATCGGCGGCAATATTCAAGTGGCAAGAGAACAGGCGGGCTATACGCAGGACACGCTCTCAGAAATGCTTGGCATGACGCCGAATCACCTGAGTGCTATTGAGCGTGGTGCTTCCGGTATTTCTCTTGAAGCCTTGCAGCGTCTTTGCCGTTTGCTGGGCGTCAGTGCGGACCGAATTATCTTTGGGACCGATGAGCCAGAAGCGGAAGCCCTTGCCCTTGCCAGACGTATTTCGGATATAAAGCCGGAATACCGGCAACAGGTTCAAGAGCTGCTGTCCGCTATTTTGAATATGTCATAAAAAAAGAGCCTCTGCCGACACCCAAAACGGGCATCGACAGAGGCTCTTGGTTTGTTTTCCGGGCATTCAAACAAGTGCCGAAATCGACCCTTATTCTCGCTCTATTGCTGGAACTGTGCGGGGAATATAATCACACTGGGCGGTCATTCCTCGTCGCTCTGAGGCTTGCAATCACAGGCTTTTTCGACCCCTAACTGTCTACACCTCGATGCCTTGCGGGAGAAGTGCGGACAGGCGATGAGATCGGCACGGAAACTCTGCTTGCAGCTATGGACGCAGCGGACGCAGAAGCGGTTATACTTCCGGCGTCCGCTGTCCCCGATGAAGAACGACCACTCCTGTCTCCATTTATGACTTCTGCTCACAGCTCAATCTCTCCTTTGTGCTTTTGGGGAGGGCAGCATTCCTTCTGCTTTTCAGCCTTTGCAGACTTGAGCCTGTCCATGATGGAGGACTTTTCAACCCTTTCGGGGGCTTTGGCATCAAGGGTCTTGTCCTCCTTCGGACCGTTGTTGATGATCCCATCAATCATGCCGTAGTCATCCTCCATCGACATCTCCGCCGCCTTGAGGTAGTTTTCCTTCTCAAGAGCCGCCATCCAGCTTTCCTTGCTGATACCGAGCATTCCGCCCTTTGCCGCATGATCGGCAATCTCCTTGACATCCACGCACAAGCCCTCGGTATTATCGGAATATAGACGGTAAACCTCGCAGCCCTTCTCCAAAGCCTTCTCAGCCGCCTCCTGACCGGCGGGAAGAACGCCAGCCCATGCGTAGCCGTAGTCCTTCATATCCTGAACGGAGAGCGCGGGATCGGGCATTTCCGGCACTTCCTTGACCTCAAGGTCGAGAAGGCGGAGCGTGTCATTGTCAAAGCCGTTGTAGACATCATCAAGGACGAGCTTACCGCGCTCATCGACAATGATGCAAGCCGCCTCATCGCCGTAGGTGTCATGCTCCATAAGGTAAAAGCTGTGACCGCCGATTTCGTGCTGGTCAATGGTGTGCCACGTCCCGATGTGACCGGCAACCGTCAGACCGGAGGTATCGGCATTCATCTCAAAGTCCTTCTGCTCAACGCTCTCCTGCTTCTGCTGTTCCTTCGAGATCATGGGAATCGCTACAATCTTATCGCCCAGCTTGACAAACTGCTCCGGAACTTTGAAGAGGTCGGAGAACTTCTGCATCTGCTCTACGGTCAGAGAGCCGAAGCTGTCATCCGTCAAGCCAACTACCATGAATGTTCCGGCAACAACGTCGTAGATGTCACCGTCCTCATCACGCAGAGCGCGGTTCAGTGGCAGACCTTCCAGCTTGCCTTCCTCATTACAGACTAAGGCAACCGGGTCTTCGTAGGGATAAATTGCCTCGATGTAGCCGCCGACCTCATGCTGCAAGGACTTGAGATCCGGGTCAATCTCCTTCACATAAGGCTCCTTGCCCGGCTCAACGATGAGAACGGCAATGGTGCTGTCACGCTCGGCGGCTTTCCCTGAGCCGGTAATCCGGTATTCGTCGGGAATATCATCAAGCTCACCGTCAAACTGCCTGTCCCAGCGTTCGCTTGCAACACGGACATAGCCCTCGTCGGTGAAGCGTCCCTGCTCATCCATCGCAATGTCGCGCCCATAGCGTTCATAGTCGATGTAGTTTGCCAGAGGACCGAGATCCTTTTCAGAGTAGATACCGGCTTCGTGGGCGTAATAATAGCCGAGGTCGGATTCGTCGTTGATGCCGGGCATAATGTCGTAGCAGTCCAGATTGAACGTCAGGTTGATGAGATCGTCAATATCGCTGACCTCATCGCAGCCAGCCTCCATAACGGCAACGAGCTTTTCCTGATCGCTCAGGGAAAGCTCGTCAATCAAAGCGGCAAGGTAGTTGAGCTTATCAAGGCTCTCGTACTCGCCAAGCATCTTCTGAACACCGTAGATCGGGCATTCGTAGTCGGTGATAAACCACTCTTCATAGGGCTGACCGAACTCATCCTGCTTGCCGATTCCGATGCGCTCAAAGACCTTCTGCATCTCTTCTTCGGTGGTGGGCAGCTTCATCCACTCACCGACCAGCATACCCTCGTTGTACTTGCCAAGGTTCGTGACGAAGGCTTCAAAATTACCGTCTAATACGGGCATAGGCATCCTCCTTTCAGTCATCCACCATGCCGTCCGGCATGATATACAGTTCCTCAAACTCCGCGTCGGTCATGGCTTCGAGCTTCCGGACGGTTTTGTACATCAGCTCTGCGATCTCGCCGTCCATGTCGTTCAGGGTGACGCTCTTCATATCGTCGATCAGCCGCTTCCGGCTGGACGTGTTGAAACAGCACATCAGGTTGGTTTCTTCCACGGTAAAGTTTTTCATATCAGAGTTCCATATCCTTTCCTTTGTTTTTCTGCGGCTTCGGTGTGTGGGGCGTCTGTGCTTTCTGCGCGGATTTCAGCTTGTCGCGGATGGATTCACGGGCAGCGGGCTTTTTCGGGATGGTGTCGTAGATGGCAGTCCCGGCATCCTCCACATAGGAGCGGACATACTGGATGCTTTCAGAAAAGCGGATGGGGCGGTTCTTGTCCTCAATGTTGGTCAGTCGGACTTCATCGGCAGCAAAATCAACCGCGTCAATTCTGCACTTGATTCCGTCCACATTCAGCGTCGCGCCGACAGGAATGTAATCTGCGGCTTTGAGTTCCTTGAAGGTCTCGCCGTCCTTGCTGAGAAAGACATCTACGCCGGACTGCCAGAGCTTCTTTGATGCTGCTCCCCACGCAGCTTCACGGAAGCCGGTCACCGGCATGGAGGGCTTGCCGCGTACCTTCTTCTCAAGGAGCTTCGTGCCGAGCAATGGCGCGGCTTTTTCCGCGTCCTTGCCGTACAGCTCAAAATAGCCGTTCTGGGCAAAGCAGACCAGCGCATCGGGATGCGCCTTTTTGACTGCTTCGTATTTGCGGAGTTCAGAGATGGGCAGAGGCGAAAGCACCTCTGTCCTCTCTGCCTCCGGCAGTCTGTCACGGCGGCTTTTCTGCTTAGACAGCACTTCTGTCAGAGCATCCGCGTCCTTTGGGAGCGTCTGGTGGGTTTTGACGCCGCCATGCTCACCGACCAGAGTCATTGCTGCATCGAAGCTGCTGCGGCAGGGTGCGTCCAGCACAAAGCCATCTGCAAAGGTCAGCCGGTCGTGATCCGGCGCAACCGAGTTCTGCGCTACGCTTGCCGCCTGTTCCCGGTAGTTGATCTCAAAGACATCTCCGAAGACCTTGCCGCGCTTAACGGCTTTCGGGACAATGACACGAGCAATGCACTCGTCGTAGGTCTGTTCCGCGTAAAAGCGGAAGGTGTTGTGATCTCGCGTTCCCTGAATAAAGACTTGATTTTCATTGAGGCAGTGCGTCCCATGCGGACGGCAGAACCACATCAGCGTCTTGTCTTCGGGATTCTGGCTTTCGGCGGCGCGGCGGATGATGCGCTTGTCGATGTCGAAGTCTTCCTTGTAGCTGTCTACATGACTATCCACAAGCTTCTGCAGCTCCGCAACGATGTCAACGTCTGTGTATTTCTTCATGCTTCTCCTTTCTCACAACTCCATGTCGTGTGTTTTGGATTTGACCGGGGACTTCTTCTCCGGCTGCGTTTTCGCGGCAGCTTTGAGCTGATCGCGGATAGAGGGCTTTTCCTGCTTCTGCTCCTGCTTGACGTATTCCAGCGTCGGCATCAGCTCACGGTAGCAGCCCTGTGTTTTCCGCGCCGCATGACGGCGATGGATTTTGAACAGCGGCTCACCGTTCTGCGTGACCGTGTTGCCCTCGATCCTGACGCCGTTCCGTGCCAGCAGATTGAAGGAATGGTTAGAGGCGCGATAGGACGCCCGCATACCGTCATTGTTATAGGCAATCTGCCCCTTGAGCGTGTCCATGACGGCGGCTTTGATTTCCTTCTCTTCGGCAGTCAGGCGGTGTGCCTTCGGTGCTTTCGCTGCTTCCTCCGGCAAGGGGACAACGGGAGGCTTGACCTCCACGGTTTTTACCTCGATAGAGGTAATCTCATCGTTCTCCCACGCAACGACCTCCGGGTCTCTTTCCGTTGCCTTCTCAGAAGTGACATCCTTTTGAGCTTCGGTCTGCTGACGAAACGCATCGACGAAAAGGGCGGTCAGTCCGGGATTGGGTTTATCCACAAGGAAGCGGGAGGCGTTCTCAGGGCAGACCTCAACGTTCTTCGCCCATTCCTTGAGGGGCTGGGGAATGCGCCCGTCAAAGTCTTTCTGCTGAATGGTGTTTGCGAGGACATACCGGACGCGCTCCGGAGAGAACTGCTCAAGGACACTTTTTACGGCAGCATCCGCATCCAGCCGGTTATCTCCGTAGTTGGAGCTGATCGCCGCTTCAATCGCTCTGCGGCATTCCTCGTTTGCAGCAAGGGAGGCACGATATGCTTCCATCTCACCGGCTTCATAGGCGTAATTTGCCGTCTCACGGTAAATGGGGACTTCCGACATCGGCTCTGCGGGCATTTCGTTTTCCTTCTCTGCGGACTGTGCTTTCTCTGCCAGCAGCACCTTGAGCTTGGCGTCAATACCCTCGATCATCTCAGCCGCCGTCTTGCGGATGGCGTCCAGAGAGCTTTTCAGTTCCTTGGTCTCCTTGCCGGAAGACCAACCGGCGATGTAGCCAAAGGAGTAGTCCGAGGTTTCAATGCCGTAACGCTGACAAACCGTGTAGGCTACGCTTTCTGCCTCAACCTCTTTGGTGTGACGATCCTTCTTGTCTTCGGGGGCGGTTTTCTCATCCGGCTTGACGGCGTGTAGCTTGGCATGAGCAATCTCGTGAATGGCGGTTTTGACCGTCTGGATTTCGCTCATACCCTCCTGAATGGCAATGCGGCTTTCAACCGGCGAGAAGAATCCCTTTGCGCCGCCCGGAATATCCTCAAAGGAAATAGGAACGGGAGATTCCTGCTTGAGCGCATCGAAGAACGCCTCGTAGTTCTCGACGGTGCCTTTCAGCTCATCGACGATGATGTCCGGAAGCTCCTTGCCGTCCGTCTGAGAAACATCAAAGACGCTTACCACCTTGAAGGCGGGACGCAGAACCTCGACTGTTTCCGTGACAGCCTTCCCATCTGCGCCGATCACCGGCTTCTGTGTCACGGGGTTAATCTTCTCGCGCTCTTCCTGCGCCTTGTACGGTGCGGGTGCAAGAATCTTGATGCCCTTTTCGCCCTTCATGACCTGTCGGTCGAAGTTGCGCTGCCACGAGGTATAACCGGCAACATAGGTTGCCTCCGGCTTCTGCATCGCAATGAGCAGCGTGTTGTTGAAGGAATAGTTGTAGAACTTGGACATCGTGCGGAGATATTCCTTGAAACGCTCGGATTCAAAAAGCTCCTTGATGCCCTGTTCCAGCTTGTCCGTAATTTCGCGGACTTGCTGTGCATTTCTGTTTTCAGCCATCTCAAACCTCCATTTCGTATTTGCTTCGGGAAGAAGAAAACCCCGTCTGAGATTTGCTCAATAAACGAGCCTTTACCTCAGATGGGGTTTCTCTGCGCGTCATCCGACGATGGAAGATGTTATCCTCGTTCTCCCATTCAATCAGCCGGTCAAACAGCTCCGGGTGTTTTGTAATCATGTGCAGTAGCTCTTCGTCGCTTGCGTTGGGACAGAACCAGCAGCCGTTTCTCCGGCAGTGAGCGTAGATCGGGGAAAGCAGCCCGTGTTCCGTACAGAGCTTGTAGGCGTCCGCCTCGGTCATGCCGTATTTGGCAAGCAGACTGACCTTCGTTACTCCATCCAGACGAGCAAGGCGTTTTGGCTCATCCTCCGCGATGCCGACATAGCTCACCGTGTCCGGCGAGAGTGCGGCATTGTACTTGCGGACGGGCGGGATTTTGCAGTCTCGATTGACCGCGCACATACCAGCCCATGCGAAACCGCGAACCTCTCCCTTATGCGGTCCGCGAGTGATGACATGATGGAACACATCATCGTAGGTCTTGTCTGCATGGAGAATGGTGAACTTGATGCCCAGCTCCTTTTCGCAGAAGGGCTTGAGCCGGTCATAGATGAAGTCCCGGTGTTCCGGGACTTCGCCGCTTGTATCCTTGTCGAACATGACCTCGCTGAAAACCGCCTCGTCCAGCGGCTCATTGTGCTGTGCAGCCAGCAGGAGCGTCGCTACGCTGTCTTTGCCTCCGCTGCAAGAGGCAATATACTTCGGGCGGGTCATCGGTCAAACTCCATCTTGAAGCTGACGTATTTGCCGCCGCTGTCATCCAGACGGATCACCGCATCGTAGAGCTGAGGCTTCTTCGGCGTGTAAAGCCCGGTCACTCGGCACCAGCCCTTGTCCAGCAGCTCCTTTGCGATCTTCTTGGTCAGCTTCTTTTTCTTGCTGGAAAAGAACTTATTGTCTTCCCACAGGCAGAAGGAGCATTCCTTGTTCGAGCAGTAGAAGTTGCCCTTGCCGACATAGACCGGAGAGCCGCAGCGGGGGCATTTGCCGATTTCCTCTTTCCCCGTGCCGAAACGCTGGGCTTCGGCATCGGAGAGAAACGGGTAGGCTTTCACGAGATCCCCGGTCATCTGGACAATGCCGCTGAGGAAGGCGTCCGCATCCGCATTGCCGCGCTCAATCTCCATGAGCGTGTTTTCCCATTCCGCAGTCATTGTGGGAGACGTGATCTGTTCCGGCAGAACACAGACGAGGTTGCAGCCGTCCTTTGTGGGAATGAGGGATTTGCCTTTGCGCTCTGCAAAGCCGGATTTCACCAGCTTCTCAATGATACCGGCGCGGGTCGCGGGAGTGCCGAGACCTTTCTTCTCGGTGTCATCGTCGAACTGATCGTTTCCGGCAGTCTCCATCGCAGACAGGAGCGTGTCTTCCGTGTACTGCTTTGGAGGCGTTGTGAAGTGTTCGGTGACACTGGCAGATACGCTGTCCAGAACATCGCCCTCATGGACTTCGGGCAGGGACTTCACGGGATCGTCTTTTTCCTTCGCCTTGAGGGAAGCCTTGAACAGCTCTTCGATGGCTTTCCAGCCGTTTTGAATGACGGTCTTGCCCTTGGTTTTGAACGTATAGCTCTCGCAAGAGAGCGTGATTTGCGTTTCTGCGTAGGTGTGCTTCTCGCCGGTCGCACACAGAAGGCGCATCCCAACAAGATTGAGGATTTTCTGCTCTGACTGAGGGAGCGCCGAAACATCCTGCTTTTCGAGCAGGACGGTGGGGAGAATAGAGTGGTGATCTGTGACCTTGCTGTTGTCGGTTACGCGGGCAATGTCCGGAGTAACCGAAACGTCGGAGAAAAGCGGAAGCTGGTGGTAGACGATGGAAATGACTTGACGGGCGGTGTCCTCCATATCGTCCGTAATAAACTGGCTGTCCGTGCGCGGATAGGTCAGGAGCTTCTTTTCGTAGAGCGTCTGGACGAGATCGAGCGTCTGCTGGGCGGTGAAGCCGTAGTATCGGTTTGCCTCGCGCTGCAAGGTGGTCAGATCATAGAGCTTCGGAGGATTGACCGTCTTCGTTTCCCGCTTGAGAGAAGAAACGACGGCTTGCTTTTTCTCGCAAGCCGCCGCAATTCTTTTTGCTTCCTCTTCGGTTTTGACCTTTTCCAGATCGCCGGTCAGATCGCCCTTGCCGACGTGGACGTTGAAATACTTCTCCTTTTGGAACGTAGAGATTTTCCCGTCACGCTCCACCAGCATTGCAAGGGTCGGCGTCTGAACGCGCCCGACCACCAGCTTCTTGTGATAGAGCGTGGTGAAAAGGCGGGTGCCGTTGATGCCGACAATCCAGTCCGCCTTCGAGCGGCTGAGTGCCGCTTCATAGAGACGGTCATATTCCTTGCCGTCCCGGAGATGATTGAAGCCTTCGCGGATGGCGGAGTCCTCCAACGAGCTGATCCACAGACGCTTGAAGGGCTTGGTGCATCCGGCTTTGTTGTAGACCAGCCGGAAGATCAGCTCACCCTCGCGTCCTGCATCGGTTGCGCAGACCAGCTCGGTGACGCGCTTGTCCTTCATGAGAGCGGACAGTACCTTGAACTGCTGTGCTTTGTCCTTCGTGACCTCAAACATCCAGCTTTCCGGAACAATGGGCAGATCGTCATACCGCCACTTTGCATACCGCTCATCGTAGGAGCTGGCGTCTGCCAGCTCCACCAGATGACCGAAGCACCACGAAACGATGTAATTGCCGCCCTCCATGTAGCCGTCCTTGCGGGACGTCGCGCCCAACACCTTTGCGATGGACTGGGCAACGCTGGGCTTTTCAGCAATGACTAAGATCAATCTTCATCACCATCCGTTTCAGCATCCTCCGCAATCTGCGGCTCTTCATCCTCGTTGATATACGGCTCTTCCTCGTAGCCTTCATCATCAAAGAAGTCCATATCCTCATCCTTGAGCTTTCTGCCCTTGACGAACTTGATGTAGTAATAAGCTGCACCCGCAGCACCGGCAAGGGCAAAGATGACGAGGATCATGCCGATGTTGGACTTCTTTTCGGGCTTGGGCGCGGGGACATCGGTTTCCGCATCCTTATCCGGCTCAGGTGTAACGGGGGCTGTGCCGGTGCATTCGCTCATGTTGGTCTTGCAGACCGGGCAGTCGGTGTTGACCTGACCGGCAGCGCATTTTTCCTTGCAGTTACAGGTAGTCAGAGCAGCCGCAGTATCTTCATCCAACAGCGCAAGCAGATCGCTTTCATCGACCATGTTCAGGAAGTACGTCTGATACTGTTCCTCATCCTCGTTGATGGGCGCATCGTAGTCGATGACAATGAAGAAGGTGTTGCCGCTTTTCGTCTGGACAGTGATGAACTGCTTGTTGGTTGCCTTGTCATAGAGCAAGTCGCGGGTGTAGGCGTTGCCCTCATCGTCAATCGGCTCACTCTTCGGCTTTTCCGGCGTGGGAGTGATTGCGGGCTGCTGTTCGGGCTGGGTTGCCTCCGTGACGGGAAGGTTCTGTTCGGTATCATCGGCGTAGGCAAACGCCGTGACCGAGAAGCAGGACAGAACCATGACGCAGACCGCAAGGACGGTCAGAAAACGAAATTTCTTACGCATTGTCGATTACCTCCGTATTTTCGGTGGGCTTGTTGCCGCCCTTCATGGAAGACAGGAACGCCATGATCTGATCCTTGTCCATCACCATAGAGCGCACGGTATTGATGATTTCAAGGTTTTCCAGCTCTGTCTTCTTGTCGTACAGCTCCTTGAGCTGTCCTTCGATTTCGGTCTTTTTCTTTTCAGCCTTCTCAATGTCAGAGAGGACCTTCTGATACTTGGGATTCATGAAAAACTCCTTTCTTTTAATAGGCAGGTCTTCCGAAGGCATAGAAATGAGACTGCCAGTAGGAAGAATTGATGGATGCGTACTGAATGGGATCGCCGCAGTGGATCATGACCCCATCACCGACATAAATGCCGACGTGAGATACACCGGGGGTGTCATACGTCCCGACGAAAAAGATAAGATCACCGGGCTGTGCATTCGCCTTTGAAACCGGCGTACAGACATTGTAAAGCCCCTGTGCGCCCAGCCGTCCGGTATTCACAAGACCGCTGTTCGTGAGAACATAGCTGACAAAGCCGGAGCAGTCAAAGGACGTGTCGGGATTGGAGCCGCCCCAAACATACGGGTAGCCGAGATACTTTTCCGCCTCGGTAATCAGCGCTGCAAACTTCTCGTCGTTCAGGTATTCCGGGTTGACATCGTAGTCGGCGGGAGGATTGGTGATGTACTTGTCCACATAGGGAGAGTCACCGAACAGATCCTCGCGGTTGCCCAGCACCGACATATACGTTGCGTACATGGAAAGCTGTTCCTGAGACATGATGTAGACCGGGACATGGGAGAGATTGAAGTTTTCGAGCTTCACGTTGCAGATGTAGTAGTCATACGGGACGCGATAGGTTTCCGTGTGCGTGTTGCCGTCTGCGTCCGTCCATGTGTCGGTCTCCGTGCGGTATCTGGTTTCGACGATAACCTCTTCGGTGAGGATGTACTGCTTTTCAAACAGCATTTGGAGCGTACCCTGCACCTCATCCAGCGTGAACTCGCCCTCGTGGAGAGCCGAGAGAATGGAGATCAGCACATACGGGTCATGCTCAATATCATCCAGATCGAAGTGGTATTCATCGTAGTTGTGAGTGCTTTCGTAGGTGTCGAGATAGCGTTGCAGCTCCTGCTCCATTTGGCAATACTGCGCTTCTGCGCCCAGCATCGCATCATCCTCGCTGAGATAGGAGGAAGCGATAACCGACGAACCGGTAGAGGTGAGCATCGAACACGAGCTGATTCCGGCACCGAGCAGAACGAGAAGGGCAATTCCGACTCCGATCCAGATGAAGACCTTCTTGTTCTTCTCAAAGAACTCCTTGATCTTGTCGGACACCTTCTCACCGAGCTTCTTGCCGGTATTCTTTGTGGCAGTCCCGGCAGTCTGAGAACCGGCATTTCGAGCGGCGGCATATTCCTTCTTGATGTTCTGCTTCTGATAGTGCTTGTTCATGTTCTGCTTCTTCATCTCAGGATGCTCCTGCTGATTTCTCTCATATTGGAGCTTTGCATCCGCAGCATCCGCCTTATGTTCCAGCTTGGAGACCTTCTCATAAGGCTTGTTGATGCTGTTTTCCCGATGATGACGGAAATGCCTTGCGGCGGTCTCTGCGACAATCTCTGCTTTGTGCGCCCCCTCGACCGCCGAGTTTTCCTGCTCGACCTCATGGATTTTGCCGTGAATGCCGGAAGCAAGGGTGTCACCGACCTTGCGGACGGTTTTATCTGCTTCAAATTGCAGCTTGCCCTTGCCCTTCGGCTTTTTCAGCTCATCTTCAAAATGAAGGCGGGTTTTGCCCTTGCCGGTTTCCTCATCAAAGACGCGCTCTTTCTTGAGAACCTTGTGCGTGGGCAGCTTTTCACGGGCGGCATCCAGCCGACCATGCGCCTTCTCAGATTTTCTTTCGAGCTTCTGCATCCGCTTCGTGGGCGGGACGGCATCGTCCGAGACCGGCTTCGCAGAGGCAGTCTCCGCCGCTTGAGAGAGAACGGTGTCTGCATCCACGGCTTCAACCGCAGAGGTCTTGCGCAGCTTGTGCGTGACAACCGTTTTGGCAATCACCGTGCCGGTATGAGAAGAAACGCCGTGCTGCTCCAAAGCAGGAGGCTTGAACGGAGTCTCTGACGCGGGCAGCGGTTCGGGTGCATTCTGGGGTGGATTTTCTGCCTTTTTCTCTTCTGTGACGGACGTTTCCGAGGGCGGCTTAGTGTCGTTATCCTCGGTGTGTTCCGCCTGAAACTGACGCTGTTGACGGCGCATCTGCACCTTTTTCTGTTCCTCCGCAGAAGGAGCTTCGGAAGGCTCGACTGTCTCACCGGGCTTCACCAGCTCCGCATCTTCCAGCCGTTTTGACACTCTCTGCCCGGTGCCAGCCGTCAGGTTTTCCTCAACCGCGCCCTCCCGCGTCATCCGCACGACCACCTTGTCACGGGCTTTGAGTTCCGGTTCCTTGGACATCAGATTTCACCTCCAATCCGCTTGTAGGCAAGCTCGGTGTACGCCGGATTCAGCTCGATGCCGATGAAATGACGCCCCATCTGTGAGGCAACCATGCCGGTTGTGCCGCTTCCCATGAACGGGTCAAGCACAATGCCGCCTTCGGGACAACCGGCGAGAAGACAGGTCTCAACCAGCTTCGGAGGGTAGGCGGCATAGTGACCACCCTTGAAGGGAACAGTGTTGATCTTCCAGACATCGCGCTTATTGCGGAGCGGATTGATGTCACTGTCCTTGATCTCACCATGCTCACGGGGGAGGTTAATGGACTGCGGCTGGGGCTGACCGGGAACGGGCTTGCCGTATTTGTTGCCGCCCTTCATGCCGCGCTTGAGGCGTTCTGCCGTTGCGGGAGCAATCGGCTCTGAGATCGCCTTGTAGTCAAAGAAATACTTCTTCGACTTGGAGAACAGGAAAATATGCTCGTAGCAGCGGGCGCAGCGGTCTTTGACGCTCTCCGGCATGGGGTTATCCTTCATCCAGATGATGTCGTTGCGCAGATACCAGCCGGTATCGCGGAGGGCAAAAGCCAGCATCCACGGAATACCGATCATGTCCTTCGGCTTGCAGCCCTCAACCTTGTTGTTGAGAGCCACAGCCTGACCGTTTCTGCCGTTGGGGTTCTTCGGGTCAACAAAATCACCCTGATTGCCCTTTCCAGCGTAGGTGTCCGAGATGTTCAGCCAGAGCGTACCGTCTGGGCGTAAAACGCGCCTGACTTCGGTAAACACTTCCGTCAGGCGCGAGATATATTCCTTCGGCGTTGTCTCTCTGCCGATCTGAGCATCCATGCCGTAATCACGGAGCGCGTAATACGGAGGGGACGTCACACAGCAATGAACGCTGTCATCGGGCAGAGTTTTCAGGATTTCAAAGCAATCGCCGGTATGAATGATGTCAAGTTGTATGGTGGTGTACCTCCTGTTCTGTTGGATTTGTGTTTCCATTGAAATGTTGGCTGTAAAACCCGACAACATTTCAATGGGCATCAGTCGGAGTAATACTCGTCCGGCTCGTAATCCTCATCTTCCGTGAAGCCCTCGTCGAGATCGTCAATCTCGTCCGCCCAACGGTCGAAGATTTCCTCGGCTTCCTTCGCCGCCTCACGATAGAGGCTCAGGCGGTTCTTCTCAAAGGCGGCAAAGGCGGGGACGAACTTGCCGAACTCGCGGATTGCCTTCACATCCTGCGTGCGCATATCTGCGACGCACTGAATGATTTCGGACATCGTGAGCAGATCGTCGATCATGGTCTCGTAGTCTTCCTTGGCGATGGTGACGGTATCGGCATCGTCCTCCGCCGCTTCCTGCTTGCGGACACGGAAGGTCTCGTGAACATCCTTCATCAGTCCGATCACGCAGTCGGTGGTCTCGTCGAAAATCTCCTGCATACGCGCTGCCATCTCGTCGGCGCAGTCCTCCAGTTCCTCATGAACGTGGAGGTAGGCGCGGTGATGCTTTTTCAGTTCGGTTTCCTCGCGGATGAGCGCGATGAGATCGGCGCTCATGTCGATGATCTCAAGCAGAAGGTCAATCGGCTTGGTGATGCTGCCGAACGTGGTATTCACGGGAACACCGCTGACTTCTGCGATGATGTTCTTGTCATTCTCAAGGTTGAAGTTCTTATCCATATTCAAAATCCTCCTATCAGTTCTGTGTGGTTTCTTCTAAGCGGGTGGTCATGATGCGGTAGAGCTGAGTGTCCTTCGGAAAATCGTCCTTGAAGGGAACGATGGTCGAGCCGTAGAAGATCAGCCCCTCACCGGCATTGGAATTGGTGATGTAGTTCTGCTGGCTGGGCGAGATGTTCAGCGCCTTCGAGAGAATCTGCCGGTCTCCGGACGCCTGATTCAGAAGGTAGACAAAATCCGAGTTTTCAAAGATGTTCTCTACCTCGCGGGATGCAAGCAGGTCCTTGACGTTCTGGGTGATGCCGGTCGGGATGCCGCCCCATTTTCTGAAACGCTTCCAGATTTCCACGCTGTACGCGGCGGTCTGTTCCTCTTTCAGCAAAAGGTGAAACTCGTCCATGTAGTAGCGGGTAGCCTTGTGCTGGGCGCGGTTGATTGTGACCCTGTTCCAAACCTGATCCTGCACAATCAGCATACCGAGCTTCTTGAGCTGCTTGCCGAGTTCGCGGATGTCATAGCAGACGAAGCGGTTGTTGACATCCACATTCGTTCTGTGATTGAAGACGTTCAGAGAGCCGTGAACATAGATTTCAAGGGCAGTTGCGATGCGCTGTGCCTCCGGTTCCTTCTGATTTCTCAGAATGTTGTAGAGGTCTTCAAGGATCGGCATTTTTTCCGGCTTGGGGTCTGCAAGAAACTCCTGATAGACCATGCGGACGCTGCGGTCAATGATGGTCTTCTCAACCGGCTGCAAGCCGTCCTTGCCGCCGACAATCAGCTCACACATGGAGAGGATGAAGTCAGATTTCAGCGTCAGCGGGTTTTCCTCTTCGGAGTAGTTCGTGTTGATGTCCAGCGGATTGATGTAATCCGTGCTGACCGGCGAGATGCGGATGACCTGACCGCCGAGTTTCTTCACGAGGGGGAAATACTCGGCTTCGGGGTCGCAGACGATGATGTCATCCTCCGTGATGAGGAAGGCGTTCGTCATTTCGCGCTTTGCGGAGAAGGACTTACCGGAACCGGGCGTACCCAAGATCAGCCCGTTGGGGTTCTTGAGCCGCTTGCGGTCAACCATGATCATGTTGTTTGACAGCGCATTCAGCCCGTAGTAGAGAGCTTCGCCGCCCTGAAAAAGCTCCTGCGTGGTGAACGGCACGAAAACCGCCGTGCTGGAAGTGGTCAGTCCGCGCTCAATCTCCACCTGATTGACGCCGATAGGCAGAGAGGACATCAGCCCTTCCTCCTGCTGGAAGTCGAGACGCTTGAGCGCACAGTTATACTTCTGGGCAATGGCGGCGGTCTGGAACACCGCGTTTTCGAGCTTCTGGCGGTTGGTTGCTGTGTTCATGATGAGGATGGTCACGAGGAACAGTCTCTCATTGCGGGTCTGGAGATCCTGCAACAGACGCTTTGCCTCACCGCCGAAGGTGGCAAGATCGGACGGGATGATGTCCATATCGTAGCCGGAGCGGACTGCCTTTTTCTGCTCTTCAATCTTCATCTTGTCGAGGTCGGTGATCTTCGACTTGATGCTCTTGATTGCCTTCGCCTGGTCAATCGTCCGGATATGAAAATTGACCGTGATGTTGCTGTCCATCTCAAGGAAGTCGGCAAGCATACGGTCATTGAGTTCCGGCGCGAGGATTTGGAGAAAGCTCACCGCGCCGACGGTTTTTCCCATCTTGAAGCACTTACCTTCACGGAAGTCAAAGGAAGTGGGCGCGATGAAGTCCTTTGTGCTGAGTCCCGTCCGTGCAACCATATCGAAGGAAAAGCGGAACGGCTCATTGGTGTCCATGTTAAACACATCATGAAGCACTTTCAGCCGCTCGTAGCCGGACAGCGGTTCCGTCCTCACACCGAGGGTTTTGAAGTTGTTGAGAATGTCGGTTTCAATGCGTTCGAGCTTCGGCTTTGCCGTGCGGAGGGAGTCCGCCTCAATGCCGAAGGTGATGTACTTCTTCTTGACCAGTCCGTTGTTGCCCTTGGTGAGCTGACTTTGCAGCATTCCGGAATACTCAGAGCGGATGTCGTTGAAAGCGTCCTCCTGTGCCGGAATGTTGATGCGCTTGCGGAACTCATTGAGACTTGCCTTCTGATTGATGAAGGAGAGCTGGACGAAAATCGAACTGTCAAAGTAGTTCAGAAAGTCGCACCATGCTTCAAAGATGGCAGTTTTGTCCTCGTTCTGTGCAAGCTGGTAATTGATGTCCTCAAAGGCGATGGACTTCGTGTAGAGGCGGCTGTTTACCTTGCAGATACCGTCGCGGCACATCTCCACATAGGGAATGGTCTGCTGGGCGGACTTGCGGACTTTCTTTGCCTTCCTGTCCTTTTTCTTCTGCATGACGATCCGCTTCTTTTCCTGAGCGGAAAGGGCATCGCCGTAAACGACGCCGTTTTTGACCGTCATCTTAGGCTTTGCCTTTGCTGTGCTGTTGTTCAAGCTGCAATTCCTCCTGTTCTTTGATTTTCTGCTGAATTTCAGCGTAGAGATTGTTTGTGCGATAGGGACGCACCTTGTCCCGGATAAACATGGACTGTACGATGTGGTACAGATACTTCTCGGCGGGCTGACCATCCTTCTCATAAAGCGCGAAGAAGATGAACGGGAGCATGATGACCACCATCAGCATTGCCGCCGTAGATAAGTCGAGATGCGCCTTCGCCAGAAAGAAGATCGGGACGCCGACTGCCGCAGCGATGGAAAAACAAACGAGCTGCCGCTTAGTCAGGTTGAACATGACCTTCGTTTTGACGCGGTTAAGATCCTTCGGGACCGGAACAAATGCCATTGACTGTTTCCTCCTTTCCGAGCTGCTTTTCATAGCGCAGCTTCATTTGTGCGGGATATTGATCCTCCTTCGGCTGACGCTTGCCCGTCCAGCGAAGCCCACCCGCTTTGCCTTGACAGATCCAGCCGGAAGCCCGAAGGCTTGCACCGTTTTCACTTTCCAGCGTGTAGGTGATGATGCGCTTATAGCCCATAGCCGCAGCAGCTCTTGCCGCCGCGCCGTAGAGAAAGCTGCAAGCGTTCTTTGCGCCATTGGTGCATAGCCTTGTGACCTCCAACGTGAAGCCGTCATCCAGATACCGGCTGACAGGACGCCCGGCGATGATTACGCCGACCAGCTCACCGTCTGCTTCACAGCCGATGGAAAACTTGTGACCGGCAACCGGCTTGTGATGCCGGTGATGCTGCCGGACATACTCGTTGGCGTCACGAAGAGAGATGGGTTTTAGCCGCAGCATGGTGTTTCCTCCATAGGAAGATGCGCCGTGCATTCGACCTCGTTGCCCCAAACATCCCAGCCTTCGGGAGACTGACGGGCAAAAAGCTCTACGCGGGGAAGGTCTCCCATGAGCCGAACAATGCGCTCCCGCGCTTCATCCGGCTTTTTGGAATGCTCTTCGATGTGGCTGAGGATGACCTGACGCACACCGGCGTCAACTCGCTTCGGGTGTCCCTTTGTAGCAAGGATGCAGATTTCGGCGTTTGCCCTTGTCCAGTACCCCATGCCGGTAAAGAGGTCATCGTTCCTGCGGTTTTGCTTCACCCATACAAAAGCCACGGTCTTATAAGAAAAGCCCCATGCCGTCAGCACTTCGAGTGCTTCACAGAGGCACGGGAACGTGATCCAGAGAAACAGGGCGCAGTCCTTCGCGGCAAGCTCACCGACCGGAAGTGCCTTGATGTCCTCAATGCACATTGTCGGGTAGTGGCTTTCTGCCGACCGTCCCTGTCCCTTCTTGGAGTAAGTCCGATACGCCCAAGGGGGATCGGCGTAGATGATGCTGTACTTCTTCATGCTGCCGACCTCCTTAGTGCGCATGGAAAATGGATTTTGCGAGGCTTCCGGTCTTGAACAGCGAGAAGCACAGAATAACCGTGTACGCTGCCACAGAGAACAGAGCCGAATGAATGTTGTCTGCGATGATCATGCCGTTGATCAGCACCGCATAGATGCCGACGCAGACCATGATGAGGAAGCCCTGAAATGCCAGAGCGAACAAGCCTTTCAGATAGTTTGTGCCGATGCTGCCCCATTCGCGGTTGCTCATGGTTGCGATGGGAATAGGCGCAATGCTCACGGTGCAGTAAATCTCAATCATGCGCCCGTAGAGAATGACCGTAATGAGGATCGCCATGATTTTGAGGCACAAGCTGATCAGAAGCGTTTCTATTGACAGACCGAGCAGTTCTCCGACGCCCATGTTCTCCATGCCGGTACGCATCTGCGCAATCGTCGCGTCAATGTCAATGCTGGTGTTGCCGTGGATTACTCCTGCTGCACCGGAAACTACGTTCTGCCCGATGTCGAATACTGCCATCACGATGTCAAAGGTGTGCGTCACGAGATAGATCGCCACAGCCGCCTTGAAAAACCACTTGAAGAACATCCAAGTGTCCATGTCGTGAAGGTTGTTTTTCTCGGTGATCATGGAAATCAGCTCGTAGCACAAAACAAAGGTGATGATGATACCAGCGATGGGGACTATCACGTTTTCGGATAGTCCCCGGATCATCTGGTACACGCCGCCGTTCCAGCCGGACGGAGTTTGACCGACCTCGGCGGCAATCGTTCCTACCTTCTCGTTGACATCGGTGAACATATTGGTCAGGTTGCTCTCGATCCATCCGATCAGCATATCCTTGAGAGCCTGTTCGATCTTTTCTAAAATGCTGCCCAATATTTCACCACCCTTCGGTTAAGCTGGGCTTGCCGTGGATTAGCCGAACAAACCGGAGAGCAGGGGGATAAGGGTCGTGCCGATCAGCACCACACCGCCGCCAGCCATGAGCTGCTTGATGCCCTGAGACTTGGCGCCGGGGTTGTCGTTGCCGTAGCCTTCCATGAGGTTGACAACACCCCACACTGCGAGACCTGCGCCGAGGGCGATAACGAGCGTCTGAAGAACCGTGACAGCCTGATTGATAAAAGCCATAGATTTTCCTCCTTGAATCGATGAAAGTTGAGTGTGTATTTTTGAAAATGGGCATAAAAAAAGAAGCCCCGTCGCTGTTCTGCTTTGGGATGAGCCATCAGGCTTTACCCACTGCGCAGTGCAGCGACGGGGCTTTAATCCGCTTCGACCTCGCCCATATCATAGAGGTCGAATGTGTCATCGGGCTTGACTACCAGCTTGTGCTGCCGGTACTTCTCGATGTCAAAGGCGTTCCGCTTGTTATAGTCGGAGAGCTGCCGGTACTTTGGATGCTTCGTAATGTCGTATTTGTTACTGAGAAAAGGTCTCACGCCTCGAAGCTGCAAAATACACTTAGCTCCGTCCATGACGGCGATCTCATCCTGAGACATCAGTTCCTTGCCGGTTTTCTGATAGTTCAAGCCATAGGAGTTGTTGTTGGAACGGGTTTCTGAGGTGTTGTAAAGGTCGATTGTCTCCTTGCCCAGCACCTCGCTGATTTCCTTGAGGGTCGATTTTTCTTTTCCACCGAGGAAAAGTGTGCAGTCACAGTTGCCCGTGATGGTGTCAGCCGCGTCCTTGTAGATGGTCTTGAGCTGAGACTGGGACTGCAAGATGATTGACGCCGAAATTTCCCGGCTACGGATGGTTGCGATGAGCTTATCAAACTTCGGGATTTGACCGATGTTCGCAAATTCATCCAGCAGACATCGCACATGGACGGGAAGTCGTCCGTTGTAAACGTCATCTGCTTTGTCGCACAAAAGGTTGAAGAGCTGGGAATACATGATTGCCACGACAAAATTGAATGTATCATCGGTATCGGAAATGATGACGAACAGCGCCGTCTTCCGGTCTCCGATGGTGTCCAGCTCCATCTCGTCGTAGCTCATCAGCTCCCGCAGCTCTGCAATGTCGAAGGGCGCAAGCCTTGCACCGCAGGAAATCAAGATCGACTTAGCGGTTTTGCCAGCCGCCAGCTTGTATTTGCGGTATTGCTTGACCGCAAAGTGGTCAGGGTCGCGGGCTTCCAGCTCATCGAACATGACATCCACTGGGTTCTTGAAGGTCTCATCGTCCTCTCTGGCTTCTGAGGCATTGATCATTTCGAGTAGGGTAGTAAAGTTTTTCTCGTGGTCGGGTGCCTCGTACCAGATGTAGCCGATGAGGGCTGTGTAGTAGAGCTTTTCCGCCTTGACCCAGAAATCTTCGCCGGACTTATCGCCATCTCCCTTCGTGTTGACGATGATCGTATTGACCAACTTGAGGATGTCCTTCTCGCTGCGGATGTAGCTGAAAGGGTTGTAGTGCATGGATTTCCGGAAGTTGATGGTGTTCAGCGACTTAATAACGTAGCCGCCCTTTTCAAGCATTTTGCCGCATTCCACCAGCACGGTTCCTTTCGGATCGGTCACAACGTAGCTGCTGTGCATCTGCATCAGGTTTGGTTTCACGAAAAAGCGCGTCTTGCCTGAGCCGGAACCGCCGATGACAAGGATATTTTTGTTGCGGGCGTATTTCGGCTGCTTCGGGCGGCTGTTCATGGTCAGGAACTCCGTCTGCGTCAAGATGACGTTGTTCGAGAACTCCGGGTCCATGTACGGCTTGATGTCCTCTGGCTTGCCCCATCGTGCAGATCCGTATTCTTCGCCCTGCCGGAACTTCTTGCGGTTTTTGCCCTTGACGTAGACCGCCAGCTTGAGCAACACGCCAGCCGACAGACCAACGAGCAGATCGACGGGATGAAAGCTGGGCAGCGGATTTGCAAAGGCAGTGCCGAACACGGCAAAGCCGTTTGTCAGCTTGTCGATGAACTCCGTGCCGGGGGCGAGACGGAACACAGCGGCGATCTTATCCGCAAAGTAGAAGGTGAAGACATACGGGAGGTTCAGAAGAATGAGCTTCTTCACATCGGGTTTGTTCACAGCTCCACACCCCGATCCTTGGTCTTGACCTTGACTTTCTCCTTGTGCTGCGCCTTGCTCTGGGCTTTCTCCTGATCCAGCTTGTGCCGGATGGACGGCTGTTCCTTCTGCTTAACCGTCTTGGCGGAGAACTCCTTGAAGGCGGCGGTCATTACATCAACGTCCCGTCCCTTGAAGAAGACAAGATAGCTGGGCGGCTCAACAGAAACGTCCTTCTTGAGCGCAAAGTCCAGACCGTATTTGCTGGCAGTCCGCTCAAAGGACTTAATGTTGCCGTCCGTCACTTCGATGTTGGAGATAGCGGCATTCTGGCTCATCAGATGCTTGATGGACTGCTTGCCGCGAAAGGTTTTGGGCTGCTGCATCTGCTTCTGCGCCTTCTCGATCTCCTGAACGAACTTGTCCAGCGCCTTTTTCAGTACCTCGGCAGAGATTTTGCCGCCCTTGATCATGATTGCAACAACTTTGGTGTTGACTTCATCCTGCATTGCAGTGATACCTCCTTTCCTTGAAATGATTGAGGGAATGCTGCCTCAGCTAAGGCGGCACAATCCGGCGATAGATGCTTTTCATTTACACTGTCCTCCTTTCCGAGCATTGCTCACGATGGTATTCATTAAAGAGTGTCTTCACAAAGGCTATAATCGTAGGTCTTCGGCTTCTTTGACCCTGCCGATCTGTCCTGCCCGTAGAAATCATGATTGACGAGGGCGGAGTAGTAATTGTCTATCGTCAGAGAGGCGTTATACAGAGCGGTCAACAGGTACGCCCGGATATTACGGATGTCTGACGGGTTCTTGTTCATTGCTTCCAGAACGTACTCAATGTGGCTGCTATTCAGCTTGAGAAAGCGGGATTTGACTACTTGCTGCGGCATATCCTCGCCATTGATGCGGATGGTCGGTGCAGTGGAACAGACGGCATCCAGCATGATGTCCATGATCTCCCGGAAGCGGTCTTTATCGAACTTCGGATCCTGACAGAGAATGTCGTAGTCAAGATTCTCTTTGATAATCTCTTCATACTCGCTTCGCTCATCCATCCTGTCCATCCCATCAAGATTGATGGATTGATAGTTCTTTGAGAGAGTATTTCTTTCTTGGGTAATTACTTGATCAGTATTTATTTGTGCGGACTTATCCCCGCGTGGATTATCCACATCTGGCTTCTCCACACATGGATTTTCCGTGTGTGGTATTTCCCGTTCTGGCGTGGACTCCTGCGGCTCTTCGTATATCTCAAAGATTGTGCTGCTCATCCTGCCTTTACCGTCTCTCTGCCGGTGCCGGACAAGGTAGCCGTGCTTTTCAAGCTCACGGAGCGCGGAGAGAATGGCATCCGGACCTTCCTTGCAGATTGCAGAAAGTCCCTTGGTTGAGAACTTCCAGCCATCATTGAACGAGAGCATCTTTGAGAGAAGACCGACCGCCTTGAGTGACAGGCTCTTGTCTCGGAGGTGGAAGTTCGCCATGACGGTATAGCCACGATTTTTATTTACGCGATAGACTGCCACGAAAATCACCTTGCCATCTTGGAAAGCAGTTCTTCGCCGCACTTTTTCTGGAACTTCATTCGGATGACCTCCTTGCCCTTCGGCGTGAAGTAGGTCTGAGAACCGGTGTAGCAGAACGTCACAAAATCGCGGACGATGAACAGTCCGGCATTGCTGTCCTTGTTGTAGGGAAGTAGCTGCCCGGAAGGAGAGCGGAACAGGTACTTTTCTTTGAGAAGGAACTGGACAAACTTGCGCTCCGGGATTTTCAGTTCCTTCGCCGTCGTTCGGATATTGGTGCAGTCATCCGGATTGATGAAGGCGTCGTAATAATCAGCTTTGGGCTTTGCCGTGATCAGCTCACACTCAAGAGCCTTTACGCGATTCTTTTCCAAAATCAACGCCTGAGCAAACTCCACAATGACCGCAGGTTCCTTCTGTATGCGTTCCAGAAGGGAGTCCGTCATGTAGCCGCCGGTCTTGCGAATGGTAGGAATGACCTCATCAAATACCCACAGTTCAAACTTTTCAGCCGCAGGAAGTTTGCTGCGAATAATTAGCCGATAAACGTCTCCTTCCGGGATGAAGTTGATACTCTGAACTTTCCCGCTGATAGGGGTAGAACGTTTCGTTATAGCCCTGCAATGGTCGTTGACCGCCTTGTTCGGGTTGGTGTAACCGAGTGCCTTTGCAACATCTGCCGCACAGAACAGAACTTTTTCTCCTTCGAGGATCGTTCTTACCTCACCAAACTGTTCATTCTTGAAGATTTCGATTTTGTTATCCATGACTGGCTTCCTTTCCGGCATCAGATGTGCCACTTTGATTTTTGAGGGTTGAAACGGAATTGCAGCAGTAGGGACACTCCGCAAACACGCAGGACTGATATTTCCAGAAGGGACGATGAAAACGGCAGCTTCGGCACTCAGGGAGAATGCCATCCACACCGCTGTCATAATGCTCAAAGCCGGGTGTGGTCTGCATCAGCAATTCCAGTGCTTGCAGATCACCGGCTGTCATGCGTTTCATGCTTAAAAACTCCTTTCTTTCGCCGCATCGCCAGCAAATATTGCGGCTTTTGGGCAACAAAAAAAGAGGGTTTGCTTCTTACTCCAAATTGGAGAAGAAACAAACCCTCTTCGTTTACGATGTAGTTCAGATGATTTCTCGGATGGTATGAATGACACCGAGCAGCAGCCCGATGAAGAAGGCAAGTCCTCCGATAAGACCGCCTATGATTAAGTTCAATGCGAAGATGCCGACTGAGCCGGAGATACCGTAGCCGCTGGGAACGAGCCAGAGGCACATCCTCCGGATGCCGAATGGCAAGCCGACGCAGATCCACATAAGGAAGTAGTCACATACGCCGTCAGGCATATAGATCGGCTTGAGAAATGACGCGAGGCAGAACGCAAGCGCGATTGGAAGCAGAACCTCCTTCAAGAAGACTTTGATAGCACCCACTATATCCTCCTTCTGCCGGAAGTGTGCAGCAGCACCCTCCGGCTTGCTTGATTATTGTGAAAGTCCTTTGTTTTCGGTCAAAAAAAGAAGGGACTAAGCCAGAATGCCTTGATTTTCAAGGTCTTTCTGATTTAGTCCTATTATCGCACAATAATCCTTTACGATAACTGTCCCGACTTTTCCGGCTTCAATGTCCGCAAGCATGGCTTGAAAACCGGGTCTTTGAAAGT
>NZ_PSQF01000110.1:0-7593 GCF_003324125.1 Subdoligranulum sp. APC924/74
CATCCAGTATTATCTGCGCTTTTGGCCTAGCAGCTGCCGCACCTCGCTCGCCGTATCGGCACTTAGAATTATGCGGTATTGCCCTAAAAAGTTGAAAAAGCAGGAACAAAGAAAGGAAACCAGCGAGTTCTATGAGCCACACGCCCCCAACTCCTAACTCCTACCTGCCTACCTGTCCCACTTATCGCACAAGCTGGCGATCTGGCTGGCAAAGCGGGCAAGATCCTTGTTGGCACCGCCGCGGTTGTGCTCGATCACAACCAGCAGCCGCTTGCCCATGTTCAGCAGGCGTTCAAACGCCGGGCTGGTGCGCGGCTTGTCGGCAGGCTGGCTGGCCTTGGCCAGCGGCACCATGGTGCCCTGCCGCAGTAGGGCAACGGCCCCGCCGGTCAGCTCATACACGGCACCGTTGTACGGCGCTTCTGCCGGGATGCCTTCCGCCGTCAGGGTGCGGGCAAAGTGATCGGCAACCAAGTCCTCGCCGTGGTTCACAAACACATGTTTGGGTTTGGGATCAAAGTGGTGGATCCAGGTCAACAGGCCGTCCCGGTCCGCATGGCCGGACAAGCCGCTCATCTGGCGGATCTGCGCATTGACCTGCACCGTTTCGCCAAACAGCCGTACTTCATCGGCACCCTCGATCAGTGCGCGCCCCAGCGTGCCGGGGGACTGGAACCCCACAAACAGGATGGTGCATTCCCCGCGCCACAGGTTGTGCTTGAGGTGGTGGCGGATGCGCCCGGCATCACACATGCCGGAAGCGGAGATGATGACCTTGGGGGTGGAGTCCAGGTTGATGGCAACAGAATCCTCTTTGGTTTCACTGATCTGCAAACCGGGGAACGCCAGCGGGTTTTCGCCCTTCGTCACCAGGGCTAGGGCTTCGGCGTCATAACATTCACTGAAGTTTTCCCGGAAAATGGTGGTGGATTTGCTGGCCAGCGGGCTGTCCACAAACACGGGGAAGTTATCGTGCCCGTGGATGCGGTGCTCCTCTTTGATCTGGCGGATAAAATAGAGCATTTCCTGCGTGCGCCCCACGGCGAAACTGGGAATGACCACATTGCCGCCGCGGTCGAACGTTTCCTGCAAAATCTGGGTCAGCTCGGCCACATAGTCCGGCTTGGGGCCGTGGGTGCGGTCACCATAGGTGGATTCCATCACCACAAAATCCGCTTTGGTCAGGTACTGCGGGTTACGGATCAGCGGCTGGTCCAGGTTGCCGATATCGCCGGAGAACACAATGGTCTGGCTTTCGCCGTTCTCCGTTACCTGCAAGGTGATGGAAGCGCTGCCCAGCAGGTGGCCTACATCGGTAAAGGTGGCCGTAATGCCGGGGAACACTTCCAGCGGCTTGCCGTAGCTTTGCGGTACAAACTGCTTCATCACGGCTATGGCGTCTTCTACTGTGTAGTCCGGCTCTACCAGCTCATTGCCGCTGCGCTGGGCTTTGCGGTTTTTCCACTCGGCTTCCTGCTCCTGAATGTGGGCGGAATCTTCCAGCATGATTTCGCACAGGTCCATGGTGGCATCTGTGCTGTAAATGGGGCCGCGGAATCCGTTCTTGTACAGATAGGGGATGCGTCCCGAATGGTCAATGTGAGCGTGGGTCAAAAGGATGGCTTCAATCTCACCGGGGGCGCAGGGCAGGTCCGCATTGGGGTAAACATCTTTGCCCTGCTCCATGCCGCAGTCCACCAAAAAGCGGTGGCCGCCTGCTTCAATCAGGGTGCAGCTGCCGGTCACTTCACGGGCAGCGCCCAAAAAGGTCAGCTTCATAACAGCCTCACTTTCTCCCGGCACCGCGCTGCGGTGCTTCGGGCAACGTAAACGGGTTTGCAAAGTTATTGGTTACATCATTGATATTCATGCGGATATCCCAAAAGACATCCCCATAATCACGCAGAATCGTATAACTGCCGCCTGCCTGCTCCAGAGCTTCCAGCGTGGCGGTATCGGTCACCACAAGGGCGTCGCCGTCCGTCGGCTCAAAGGCAGTCAGGCTTTCCTCATAGGTGCGGGTCACGGTACCGGTGTCGATCAGGGCACCGATGGCGGCGGAGGTCGTCCGCGCCAGCACCAGCCGCTGCCCGGCGGGAACGGCATCACACAGCGCCCCGCGGGTAACATCGCCAAAGTCAAGCTCGGTAATGCCGCCTGCCAGCGCGGTTACGGTCAGGTCGGCGGCATCCTGCGGGCAGTTGGCGCGGTCACCGTCGGCATAGGCCAGGTAAAGTGCGGCGGCATAGTTGGCAAAGCTGATGGTTTTATCCGCACTTTCGTTGGCTTCAAAGGTGAACAGCGTCTGGCTGCGCACATCCTCGTCGCCGTCTGCCAGGCTCTGCAGGCTGGTAAAGGCGGAATCATAGGCAGTCTGCTGGGCGGTGGTGTAGCTGCCGCGGGCGGATTTCAGGTCGGCGGCGTTCATGCTGGCGGGTTCGGCTGTCATGCTGCCGTCCGCTGCAAAGGTCAGGTTCAGGCAGCCCACGCTGTCCCAGCCGGACCCGGCGGCAACAACGGCAATGCCGTTTGCCTTTGCGGTGCTGTTGGCTGTGGCGCCGGCATCCAAGACGGCGGTCACGCCAAGGTCTGCCAGGTCGGCATAAATGCCGCTGATATCGGTATCCGGCCCGGCAATGCAAAGGATGGCGTCAGCCCCCTGGGCCTGCAAAGCAGCAACCTGTTCGGAAGCCGCCAGCGCCAGGTCCGCAGCGGTCAGTTCTTTCGTCTGGGCGGAATTGCCGATCGAGGCCAGCGAGAAGAAGCCGATCTTTTTGCCTGCTTCCTCCACAATGGTGTTCATGCCGTTGGAAATGCGGTTGCGGCTCCAGCTGGTGGAACGGGCCAGCAACGCTTCGTTTTCTGTCGTGTACAGGTTGGAAGCAATCGAAGGCCCAGTGGCGGTCATTACATCGCTGAGAAGGCGGTCAGTGCCATACGCCATATCGGAAGCATCAAAGGCCTGCAAATCATACCCGGCTGCGGCAAAGGCGCTGGTCATATCCATGCCGCCGGTCAGGCTGGCGCGGGCGGTGCCCTGCAAACTGCCGCCTGCATCCACCAGAATGGAGTCCTCGCTGCCCGCTTTCAGGGCAGCAATGTCCGCAAGGCCGACCTCTTCGCCCTCGGTCAAGCCCTGCAGATTACCGGTAACGTAAACGGGAATGGTGAATGCCCCCACCCGCACCGTCACATCGGCGCTCATGCGGCCATCCGCCAGGGTGGCGGTGATGGTGCAGGTGCCGTCCGCCTTGGCTTTTACCTCGCCGTGCTTATTCACGGTGGCAACGTCTTCATTATCGCTGGACCAGAAGATTTTCTGCCCGCCCTCGCTTTCGCTGGGCTCATTGGTCAGCAGGGTGGCGGTGGCTTTCGCCTTGGGCAGCCACAGCTCGTTTTTGTAGGTGTCGTTGGTCAGCGAGGGCAGGATGTCCTTGCTGGTTGCTTTGATGCCGGTAAAGGTCAGCTCTTCCATCACAAAGTCAACATCCACCGTGTCGCTCTGCACGCCGTACTTTTCGCCCGGCTCCGTATAGGTGGCCTGCCAGATGGAATACGGCCCGGTGTAGCCCAACGCGGAATTGAACCGCGCGATCCAGAAATTATCGCGCCAGCGGTCAAACGCGGGGTCCGTCAGGCGGCCGCGGGTCCAGTTGATGGAGGCGTAAATGCCTTCCTCGCCCTTGTAGCCCAGTTCTTTCAGGCGGTCGAAAAATACTTCGGTCAGGTGGGCCATCTCGTCCGGGTACAGGCCGGTGATGGATTTATCCTCCAGGTCATAATAGACCGGGTAACTGAGCTGGTAGGGGGTGGCGGTGTAATCGTCCAGCCCCTCGTGCGGGGGTGCCACAAGGCCCAGCAGGCGGGCAACGTGTTCGGCTTCCGATTTGGCCTGTTCCTCGGTGGTGGCGTAAGAGTACAGATAGGTGCCAAAGGGGATGCCAAGGCGGGTGCATTCGTCCGCGTTGCGGCGCCACTGTTCATCGTCCTGGGCATAATCGCCGGTGCCGTTCCACTCGCTGCCAAAGCCGCAGCGGATCATGGCAAAATCGATCCCGGCAGCCTGGGCTTTCTCCCAGTCCACTTCACCCTGATACTTGCTCACGTCAATGCCTTTTTTGGTGGCGGCCAGAATCGGCTCTCCGTCACTGTTAAAGTAGTACCCGGCATCGTTCTTGGCCCACGCTCCGGCACTGGTGCCGGGGTCAATGGTCAGGGGGGCTTTCTGCCCGCTGTTGCAGGCGACCAGCCCGATCACTACCAGCGCCACAACGGCAACCAGCACGCACGCGGCCAGTGCAAGACGCAGGTTGGGCTGCTGCTTCTTTTTGGGCTGTGGGCGGCGGCCCTGCGGGGGCTTGGGCTGGGACTGTTTGCGGTAGGTCTGGCGGGGCTGTTGTTCCGGCTTGCGGGGCTGCCCCGACGGCTGTTTGTTTTGTTCCATCGGCGGTTTCCTCTATGATCGCAGCTGCCCGGTGGGCAGCGGAATGTTGGCGTTAAAACTTTTATATTTATAAGGCAACACCGCACAATTCCCGCCTTGCGGCTTAAGCACCGCTCCGGCAGCTGCGGCACGGCATCTGCGTTGCCAAAATGCTCGATAAGACATCCAGTATTATCTGCGCTTTTGGCTTGGCATCTGCCACACCTCGCTCGCCGTATCGGCACTTAGAATTATGCGGTATTGCCATAAGAATATGGTAACATTTTGTCAAACAAAATACAATCCGGTAAAGCAGGCAGATTGTGTAATTTTGGGCAGGAAATTTTGGCAGCCGGGCAAAGCAAACTGCCCCCTGCAGTTTTCCACACAGCAGAGGGCAGTTGGTTGAAAATGTTCAGCAGATGCAGGGCAGGCGGTTAAGCTCAGCCGATGGTAATGCTCCAGGCAAAGGTCTTGCTTGCGCCGGGGGCCAGCTCAATGTGGCGGCCGGCTTCGTTCACGCTGTTGGCCCAGCCGTTCCAGGGCTCCATGCAGACGAACGTCTCGGCATCCTGCTGCCACAGCACGCCGTTGGTGAACACGCTTTCGTCAAAGGCAACTTCCACCGTGTGGCCGCTGCCGGAATCGGTCAGGCGCATCGGGCTCTTTACGCCGGTCATCAGGCGGATGGAATCTGCGGAGCCTTCCTTGCGGGTCAAGGTGATGGTTTCCGGTGCGGCGGGCTGCTCGCCCTTGGCGTTCTCGGAGCAGGTGGCGGCGTTGATGTCAAAGTGGACGTTCTCCAGCTTGGAAGCTGCGAAATACGGGTGGAAGCCGATGCTGAACGGCAGGGCTTTGTCGCTGGTGTTGTGCACGGTCAGTTCCAACCCGGCCTTGGCACCCGACAGGGTATAGCGCATTTCCAGCAGAAAATCAAAGGGGTAAACAAACTTGGTCAGGCCGTTGGGGGTCAGGGTCAGCACGATCTCATCATCCGCAGCGGTCTTGACCTGCCAGGGCAGCAAATCGGCAAAGCCGTGGACCTCAATGGGATAATCGGAGCCGTTAAAGTGGTGCACACCGCCGTCCGGCTTGCCGCAGCTGGGGAACAGGATGGGCACGCCGCAGCGGGGGCGGTCCGAGGATTCATAGTTCTTATCGCGCAGCCAGAGGTATTCCTCACCGCTTTTGGTGAAGGAGGTTGCCATGCCGCCCTTTTCCGGTGTAACGGTCAGGGCGTACTCCCCATCGGTCAGGGTAAGGGTGGAATATTTGGCATTGTACTTTTCGTAAGTACCGGCAGTCAGCTTGGACATTGTTACAGTCCCCTTTCTTCAGTTACAAAAACGGCCCGACCACACCGGGATTCTTGGAGCAGCGCACAGCGCCTTGATCCCAGAGCACCCGGAACGCCCGGAGCCGTTCCACTTTGTGCACCGCAGGCAGACACAGCTCCCGGCGGGCACATCTTAATTCTATTATACTCTCAAAATGTTCCCGGCTCTACCCTTTTGGGTGAAAAATGCGGCGGGAGCCAGAGCATCAGTGCAAAAATTACAGCACAACGCCATCCTTGAAGATGGAAATTTCGCGGAAGCCCTTCTTCTCGGCGCAGGTCTGCTTGCCGGAAGCAACGTCCAGCACCAGCTGGTACAGGTCAGCACCGGCTTCATCCAGAGTCTTTTCGCCGTCAGCAACAACACCGGCGTTAAAATCGATCCAGGTGGATTTTTTGGCAGCTAGCTGGCTGTTGGTAGCAATTTTCAGGGTGGGAGCGGGGGCACCGAACGGAGTGCCGCGGCCCGTGCTGAACAAGATCATGTGGGCGCCGGCGGCGGTCAGGGCGGTGGCGGAAACAAGATCGTTGCCGGGGCCGTACAGCATGTTCAGGCCCTTGGTGGTCACAGCGTCGCCATAGCCGATAACGTCCATGATGGGGGCGCTGCCGCCCTTCTGCACACAGCCGCAGGATTTATCCTCCAGCGTGGTGATGCCGCCCTGCTTGTTGCCGGGGCTGGGGTTGTCGTACACAACTTCGTTGTGGCTGATGAAGTATTCCTTGAAGCCGTTGATCATATGCACGGCCTTCTCAAACACTTTTTCGTTCTGGCAGCGATCCATCAAAAAGCCCTCGGCACCGAACATTTCCGGAACTTCGGTCAGCACGGTGGAACCGCCGCGGGCGCACAGCATATCGCTGAAGCGGCCGATGGTGGGGTTGGCGGTAATGCCGGACAAACCGTCCGAACCGCCGCACTTCATGCCGACCACCAGCTCGCTGGAGGGAATCGGCTCACGCTGGAACTGGGCAGCATAAGCGGCCAGTTCCTTCAGGATCTCACGACCTGCAACCAGCTCATCGTCCACATCCTGGCAGGTCAGGAACTTGATGCGGTCATGGTCGTATTCGCCCAATTCGGTCAGGAACTGCTCATGGGTCAGGTTCTCGCAGCCAAGGGAGAGCACCAGCACGGCACCGGCGTTGGGATGGCGGGCCAGCGCAGCCAGCAGTTTGCGGGTCTGGGCGTGGTCATGGCCGGTCTGGGAGCAGCCGAACGGATGGGTGAAGGTGTACAGCCCGTCAATGCTGCCGGTCACAAGATCCTGATTGTCCCGCACAAGGGCTTTGGCGCAGTCGTTCACGCAGCCAACGGTGGGGATGATCCAAATCTCGTTGCGGGTGGCTGCACGGCCATCCTTGCGGCGGTAGCCCATAAAGGTTTCGGGAGCAACGGGGGCCAGCGGGTGCACATTGGGGTGGTAGCTGTACTCGATCTCGCCGGACAGGTTGGTTTTTACATTGTGGGTGTGCATCCAGGTGCCGGGCACGGCATCAGCGGTGGCATGACCGATGGGGAAGCCGTACTTGATGACGTTTTCGCCCGCGTGGATGGGGGCAATGGCCATCTTGTGGCCCTGGGGGATATCTTCAACAGCGGTCACAGATGCACCGTCCACCGGCACAGCGGTGCCTTTGGCAATGGGATGCAGGGCAACCACAACATTATCCTTGGGGTTGATCTTGATTGCAAGAGGCATACAGAATCTCCTTATTACGATAAAAACAGGTAGGAGTTAGGAAGTAGAAGTTAGGGCAACACCGCACAATTCCCGCCTTGCGGCTTAAGCACCGCTCCGGCAGCTGCGGCACGGCATCTGCGTTGCCAAAA
>NZ_PSQF01000111.1:0-7563 GCF_003324125.1 Subdoligranulum sp. APC924/74
AGTATTATCTGCGCTTTTGGCTTAGCATCTGCCGTACCTCGCTCGCCGTATCGGCACTTAGAATTATGCGGTATTGCCTTTACTCAGATTTTGCCGTATATGATATAAAATGTCTCACAAGCCGTCTCCGCCGGATATTTTGTCTCTTTGGCGGTACAGGAAGCATCACAAAAGCACCGTAAGCCGCCTTATCGGCATCAGCTCACGGTGCTCTGCTGTATCTTCGTGTTATCTTGTTGTTTCCTGTTCCAGCGGGAACTTCTGTTTGTCATGCACGCTGATTTCTTTGCCCAGCTGTACTTCAATCAGCTGCAGTTCGCTGTCTGCCAGAACGGTATGGCGGCAGCCGGCCTGCATCTGCACCACATCGCCCACATGCACGGGGCGCTCCGCGCCGTCCACCACGGTGCGGCCTGTGCCGGAAATCACCACCCACACCTCATCGCGGTTCATGTGGCTGTGGTAATTCATGCTGTGGCCGGGGTTCAGCGTCACCTTGATGGTCAGGCTTTCGTCCTCCACATCCAGTACGCGGAAGCTGCCCCAGGATTTTTCGGCAAACATGATCTGCTGGTCGATCTTATCCACATAGGGCTTGATGTAGCTGGACTGCTCTTTATCCGATACCAGAATTCCCTCCGGGCTGGCAGAGATCACCACATCATGCAAGCCCATGGCCAGCACCGGCACGTTCAGCTCGTTCACCACATGCACGTTGGTGCAGGTATCGTTCATCATGGCCTTGCCCACGCTGGGCTCGCCCATCGCTTCGGTCAGGGTGTTCCAGGTGCCAAGGTCCTTCCACTGGCCTGCAAACCGCATAACCTGGATCTTGGGTTCCTTTTCCACCACAGCATAGTCAAAGCTGATTTTGTTCAGCTCGGCATATTTATCAAACAGGTCCTTATAATCGGTAAAGTCGATCAGCTCATGGGCCTTATCCAACACATAGCGCAGCTTGTAGGCAAACACGCCGCCGTTCCACAGCGCCCCCTGGGCGATGTAAGCCTTTGCCGTTTCGGCGTCCGGCTTTTCCTTAAAGGTTGCAACATCGCTCACGGCGCTGCTGTTTTTGGGGATAATATAGCCGTATTTTTCGCTGGGGTAGGTCGGCTCAATGCCCATCAGCACCAGGTTGGCTTCGCTTTTGGCAGCCTGCTCACTCAAGGCTTTCAGTGCCTCAAAATAGTCATCCTCCACATAGGGGTCCACCGGGCAGACCACCACCGGCTCCTCCGGGTCCACGCCCTGCACATCGGCCAGATAGGCCGTTGCCAGCGCAATGGCGGGGAAGGTATCGCGGCGGCACGGTTCCACCGAAATGCCAACTTCCTCCCCCAGCTGGTTGTGGATGGCGGAAACCTGGGTCTTGCTGGTGGCAATGGTCACAGTCGCCCCTTTGTCTACCTGTTTGATCTGGCGGTACACCCGCTGCACCATGGATTCATAGCTTCCGTCCGGGCACTTGAAAATTTTAATGAACTGCTTGGAACGGATATCGTTGGATAGCGGCCACAGGCGCTTGCCGGACCCTCCGGAAAGCAGCACAATATTCATAATGGTTTCGCCTTTCTCAGCGCTCAGCACGCATGGGGTTATTCAAAAAGTCCTCATAGGCAAGGCGCAGGCCGTCCTCCAGCTCGGTCTTGTAGGTCCAGCCCAGGCCCGTTGCCTTGGAAACATCCAGCAGCTTGCGCGGTGTTCCGTTGGGTTTGGTGGGATCCCACTTAATCTCACCGGTATAGCCCACAACCTTGGCTACCAGCTCGGTCAGTTCCTTGATGGTCAGCTCCTTGCCGGTGCCTGCGTTCACCGTTTCGTTGCCGGAGTAGTTGTTCATCAAAAATACGCAGAGGTTTGCCAGATCGTCCACATACAAAAACTCGCGCAGCGGGCTGCCATCGCCCCAGCAGGTCACGCTGGTCACCCCGTTGACCTTTGCTTCATGGAAGCGGCGGATCAGCGCGGGCACCACATGGCTGTGGGTGGGATGGTAGTTATCGTTGGGGCCGTACAGGTTGGTGGGCATCACGCTGATGTAGTCGGTGCCATACTGGCGGTTCAGGAACTCGCAGTATTTCAGGCCGCTGATTTTAGCCAGAGCATAAGCTTCGTTGGTTTTTTCCAGCTCGCTGGTCAGCAGGCAGTTTTCCTTCATGGGCTGCGGTGCCATGCGCGGGTAAATGCAGGAGGAGCCCAAAAATTCCAGCTTTTTGCAGCCGTTTTTCCATGCGGAATGAATCACGTTCATTTCCAGCGTCATGTTGTCATACATAAAGTCCGCCAAAGCGTTCTGGTTGGCAACAATGCCGCCCACCTTGGCTGCGGCCAAAAAGACATATTCCGGCTTTTCGGCGGCAAAAAATTCTTCTACGGCATCCTGGCGGCACAGGTCCAGCTCTTTATGGGTCCGGGTAATGATATTGGTATATCCCTGGCGTTCCAGTTCCCGCACAATGGCGGAACCTACCATACCACGGTGGCCTGCCACATAGATCTTAGCGTTCTTTTCCATCATAACAAATGGCCTTCTTTCTTATTTTACAACGCCTTTTTCCAGGTATTCTTCCAGGTTGCAGCGGATGTTTTCCTCTGCGCGCTCTACAGCTACTTTTTCCATGTCATGCTCCACCATGATCTTGACCAGTTCCTCAAAGCTGGTCTTGGTGGGGTTCCAACCCAGTTCCTGGCGTGCCTTGGTGGGGTCACCCCACAGGTTGACCACATCGGTGGGGCGGTAGAAATCCGGGCTTACCTCAATCAGCACCTTGCCGGTCGCCTTATCAACGCCCTTTTCGTTCATGCCCTCGCCAACAAATTCCAGCTCAATACCGACATAGTGGAACGCCAGCTGGCAGAATTCCCGCACGGAATGCTGCACGCCGGTGGCGATGACAAAATCATCCGGCTTATCGTTCTGCAAAATCAGCCACATGCACTCCACATAGTCCTTGGCATAGCCCCAGTCGCGCAGGCTGGACAGGTTGCCCAGGTAGAGCTTGTCCTGCTTGCCCTGCTTGATGCGGGCGGCGGCCAGCGTGATCTTGCGGGTCACAAAAGTTTCGCCGCGGCGCTCGGATTCATGGTTGAACAGAATGCCGGAGCAGCAGAACATGTTATATGCTTCACGGTACTCCTTGGTGATCCAGAAACCGTACTGTTTGGCCACCGCATAGGGGCTGTACGGATGGAACGGCGTTTTTTCGTTCTGGGGCACTTCCTCCACCTTGCCGTACAGCTCCGAGGTCGAAGCCTGATACACCCGGCAGGTATCCGCCAGCCCGCACAGGCGCACGGCTTCCAGCACGCGCAGCACGCCGGTAGCGTCCACATCGGCCGTGAACTCCGGAACATCAAAGCTGACCTGCACATGGCTCTGGGCCGCCAGGTTATAAATTTCGTCCGGGCGCACCGAGCCGATCACAGCAACCAGGCTCATCGAATCGCCCATATCGCCGTAATGCAGGTGGAAATGCGGGTTGCCCTCCAGATGGGCAATGCGTTCACGGTAGTCAACGGAAGAACGACGGATGATGCCATGTACATCATAGCCCTTCTCGATCAAAAACTCTGAAAGGTAAGAGCCATCCTGGCCGGTAACACCGGTGATCAATGCCTTTTTCATAAAAAATGCAGCCTCAACTTTCCTTTTCTATCATCATGCGCCGCCGGTCTGCCGCAGCATGGGCGGGAATGTAAATTCAGCTTTCAGGGGGCTTTGCGCAGCCTTGCCCTATATTATATTAGTATACCCTGTTTTGCGTTTCTGCGCAAGTATACGCTGTATCCAACCTGTCGCCTGCTCTTGATTGACCTGCCCCGCACCGCAGATTATAATTATAAGGATAGTATTTCATCATCCGGGCCGCTGCCCGTTCAAGAAAGCTGGAATCACATGCAGGATCTCAAACACGTTTTTTCTTACTTAAAGCCCTACCGGCGGGATTTATTCCTTGCCGTCGGGCTGGTTTTTGTGGAATGTATTTTTGAAATGGTCATTCCGATGCTGATGTCTGACCTGGTGGACCAGGGCGTGCCCAGCCATGATATGCAGGTCATTATGCTGCAGGGCAGCAAGATGATCATCTGCGCTGTGCTGGCCCTGATCACCGGCCTGCTGTACGCCAGGTTCGCCGCCCGCGCCGCCAACGGCTTTGCCGCTGCTCTGCGCGAAGCTGAGTACCGCAAGCTGCAGCAGTTCGACTTTGCCAACCTGGACCATTTTTCCACCCCGTCCCTCGTTACCCGCATGACCACCGATGTCACGGTCATGCTCAACGCCGTGGCCACCGGCCTGCGGCCTTTGGTGCGCAGCCCGGTCATGCTGTTCATGGGGCTGGGCATGGCGTTCTTGCTCAATGCCAAGCTGACCATCGTTTTCCTTATTACAACGCCCATCCTGGCCGCTATTCTGGCCTGGATCGTAACCAAGGTCAGCCCACTGTATGACCGCCAGCAGACTGCTGTGGACCATCTGAACGGCCGCGTACAGGAAGCCTTAACCGCCATCCGCGCCATCAAAGCGTTTGTGCGCGGCGATTACGAGAATGAGCAGTTTGAAGCCGTCAATGACGAGCTGGCCGCCGCCAGCACCAACACCTTCCGGTATGCCGTGCTCAACCTGCCCGCGTTCCAGGCCGTTATGTACACGGCCATTGTCTGCATCATGTGGTACGGCGGCAATTTTATTCTGACCGACCGGATGACGGTCGGCGAGCTGACCGCCTTTTTGAGCTATGTTCTGCAGGTGCTCAACTCGGTCATGATGTTCTCCGGCGTGTTTTTGCAGCTTACCCGCTCCCTGACCAGCGCCCGGCGCATCCGTGCCGTGCTGGAGGAGCAGCCCGCGCTGGCCACCCCGGCTGACCCCGTTGCCGCCGTTGCCGACGGCAGCATTGATTTTGCGGACGTCAGCTTCAAATACAGCGCCGCTGCGGCCAGGGATGCCCTTTCCCACGTTACGCTGCACATTCCCGCCGGGGCAACGGTGGGCATTATCGGCGGCACCGGCGCGGCAAAAACAACGCTGGTACAGCTGATCCCCCGCCTGTACGATGCCACCTCCGGCACCGTCAAGGTCGGCGGGCAGGATGTGCGCCGGTATTACCTTGCTGCCCTGCGGGATGCTGTGGGCATTGTGCTGCAGAAGAACCTGCTGTTCTCCGGCACCATCCGTGACAACCTGCGCTGGGGTGATCCCAACGCCGATGACGAAACCCTGTGGGCCGCCTGCCGCGCCGCCTGCGCTGATGAATTTTTGGAGCGGATGCCGGACGGCCTGGATACCGACATGGGCCAGGGCGGCGTGAATGTTTCCGGCGGGCAGAAGCAGCGGCTCTGCATTGCCCGCACCCTGCTCAAGCACCCCAAAGTGCTGATTTTTGACGATTCCACCAGCGCCGTGGATACCGCCACCGAGGGCAAGATCCGCCATGCGCTGGCCGCCCTGACCGATGTAACCAAGCTCATCATTGCCCAGCGCATCACCTCGGTGATGGATGCCGACATGATCGTGATTCTGGATGACGGCAAAGTTCACGCCGTGGGCACCCACAAGGAGCTGCTGGCGAATGACACCATCTACCAGGAAATTTATGCATCCCAGATGAAAGGAGATGACGCGGATGGCAAAGGCATTCAGCGGTAAAAAGCCGCAGCATTTTGGCAACACCATCCGGGTATTTTTGAACTACCTGGGCCGCCACAAGTTCATGCTGGGGCTGGTTGGGGTGCTTACCGCTGTCAGCGCACTCGCCAACCTGCTGGGTACCTACATGATCAAGCCGGTGGTCAACGGTATTCTGGAAACCGGCAGCATTCCCGGCCTTGTCCGCGGTGTTGCCCTGACCGCCGCCATCTACGCGGTGGGCGCGCTTTCTACCCTGGGCTACACCCAGACCATGGTGCGCGCCGCGCAGAAGGTCTTGCATGATATCCGCCGGGACCTGTTTGCCCACCTGCAAACGCTGCCCCTCTCCTTTTTTGACTCCCGCCGCAACGGCGAACTGATGAGCCTGTTCACCAACGATGTGGACACCATCTCGGACGCGCTGAACAACAGCTTTGCTCTGCTGATCCAGAGCTTTATCCAGGTGGTGGGCACGCTGGTTCTGCTGTTTGTGCTCAACTGGCGGCTTTCGCTGCTGGTCGTGGTGGGGTACGCCGTCATGTTCTGGTACATCCGGTTCAGCACCAACCGCAGCCGTTTCTTCTACGCCCGCCAGCAGCAGGCTCTTGGCGATCTGGAAGGCTATGTGGAGGAGATGGCCGCCGGGCAAAAGGTGGTCAAGGTGTTCAACCATGAGCAGACCAACCTGGAAGGTTTTCAGGCATTGAACGCCCGCCTGCAAAGCGCCGGAACCAGCGCCCAGGGGTATTCCGCCACCATGATCCCCGCCGTTGTTTCCATCTCCTACATCAACTATGCGGTCATTGCCGTGCTGGGCGGGCTGATGGTTATGAACGGCCAGTCCAGCCTGGGCAGCCTGGCCAGCTATCTGGTGTTTGTGCGCCAATCTGCTTTGCCCATCAACCAATTCACCCAGCAGGGCAACTTTCTGCTGGCCGCCCTTGCCGGTGCCGAGCGCATTTTCAACGTGCTTGACGAACAGCCGGAAACCGATGAGGGTACCGTCGAGATCGTTCGTGTGGAAAAGTCTGCGGACGGCACCCTTGTGCCCAGCGCCGGCGGCCGCCGCACCGGCCTGTGGGCCTGGCGCGACAGTGCCGACCCCGCCGCCCCTCTCGTTCCCCTGCGCGGGGATGTACGGTTCCGGGATGTCAGCTTTGGTTACATTCCGGGCCAGACCACCCTGCATGATGTTACGCTGTACGCCAAACCGGGGCAGAAGATCGCCTTTGTCGGTTCCACCGGCGCGGGCAAAACCACGATTACCAACCTCATCAACCGCTTTTATGATATCACCTCCGGCACCATCACCTATGACGGCATTGATGTGCGCAAGATCCGCAAAAGTGATCTGCGCCGCAGCCTTGGCGTGGTGCTGCAGGACACCCATCTGTTCACCGGCACAGTGGCGGATAACATCCGCTTTGGCAAACTGGATGCAACCGACGAAGAGATCATCGCCGCCGCAAAAATTGCCAACGCGCACTCCTTTATCGAGCGCCTGCCCCAGGGGTACAACACCATGGTATCGGGCGATGGTGCCAACCTGAGCCAAGGCCAGCGCCAGCTGCTGGCCATTGCCCGCGCTGCTGTGGCCGACCCGCCGGTGCTGATTTTGGACGAAGCGACCTCCAGCATCGATACCCGCACCGAAGCTCTGATTGAAAAAGGTATGGACCGCCTGATGGAGGGCCGTACCGTCTTTGTTATCGCCCACCGACTTTCCACCGTACGAAATTCCAACGCCATTATTGTGCTGGAACACGGCGGCATTGTGGAGCGCGGCAGCCATGATGAACTGCTGGCCCAAAAGGGCGAATACTACCAGCTGTACAACGGCATGTTTGAACTTGCATAAAGGCAACACCGCACAATTCCCGCCTTGCGGCTTAAGCACCGCTCCGGCAGCTGCGGCACGGCATCTGCGTTGCCAA